>SKZA01000254.1 GCA_007127595.1 Kiritimatiellia bacterium | reverse complement strand
GAAATTGTGCCAGCTCTTCTTCGTTCAGTTTCTTCTGCTGGTGCGTGATGTTCTTGCCTTCGCCGCTTTCGCCCATCCCGTATCCCTTGATGGTCTGGGCCAGGATGACGGTCGGTTTGCCCTTGGATTCAACAGCGGCCTTATAGGCGGCGTACACCTTCTCCGGATCATGGCCGCCGCGGCGCAGCCGCTCAAGTTTCTCATCCGATAGATGCTTCACAAGATCCTGCAACTGGGGATATTTCCCAAAAAAGTGGTCGCGGATATAGTTGCCTTTGGAAACGGTATATTTCTGGTATTGCCCGTCCACAACTTCGTGGAATCGCTTCACAAGCAACCCTTCCTTATCCGCCATCAGCAACGGATCCCAGTCGCCGCCCCAAATCACCTTGATCACATTCCAACCCGCGCCGCGAAACGTCGCTTCGAGTTCCTGAATGATCCGCCCGTTCCCGCGAACCGGGCCGTCCAGACGCTGGAGGTTACAGTTGATGACAAAGATCAGGTTGTCCAATTGTTCGCGCGAGGCGAGTGTGATGGCGCCCAGTGTCTCCGGCTCATCCGTTTCGCCGTCGCCGAGAAAGGCCCAAACCTTCTGGTCGGTCGGCGGGCGCAGGCCGCGATCTTCCATGTACCGCACGAAGCGGGCATGGTAGATGGACATGATGGGACCCAGCCCCATCGATACGGTCGGAAACCGCCAGAATTCGGGCATGAGCCACGGATGCGGGTAGGAGGACAGTCCGCCGCCGGGCGCGAGTTCGCGGCGGAAATTGGTCAATTTTTTTGCGGATAGACGCCCTTCAAGAAAGGCGCGCGCATAGATGCCGGGACTGGCATGGCCCTGGTAATAAACGAGATCGCCGGGATGTTCCTTGGTCGCCGCGCGGAAGAAATGGTTGAAACCGACCTCATACAGGGTTGCGGCGGAGGCGTAGGTTGAAATATGCCCGCCGATACTGGCGTCGGCCTTGTTGGCCCGGACCACCATGGCCATCGCATTCCAGCGCAAGATCGACTTGATGCGCCACTCTACTTCGCGATTGCCGGGGTAGGGCGGTTGGTCGTCGAAATGGATCGTGTTGATATACGGCGTGTTCGCCGTGAAGGGGAGCTGGACCCCGTGCCCGTGCGCCCGGATTTCCAATTCGCGCAAGAGTTGTTGCACCCGGCTTGGCCCGGAAAGACGAAGGACGTCTTCCAGTGACTCGATCCATTCACGCGTTTCGATATCGTGCGCCTGTGTATCATTATTTGTTGATTTGCTCATTGGTCTCCCTGCGTAAAATCCCACGGCGCGATCGGGCGAACCCCGACGGCTCCCAGTGCAGGCCATACCATAAGCAATCTTTCTGAAAGGGCAATTTCAAAAACGCAAAAACGTGTGACCTCGCGGACTTCAGGCCTGACTGATGCGAAGGCGCCACAGCAACCATCTACCCGGAGAACGCCCAGCTTGTACGCAGCGTGTGGTTGGCTAATTCCCTCACGAGATCAACGGTCGCTATCCATTTCTTGTTCGTCGTCTCTTCTCTCGCCGTCATCGAGCCGATAGGAGCCTTCAACATCAAGAACTATATCGCCGTGTGGAGGATAGCCCATGCCGGTAAATGTTCCGCGCCCCCTGATGCCAGCGTATCGTCCCGTACCCGCTTCGAATGTGAAGACGCCGGTTTGCTCTCCAACGGGGTCGCCGTGCCCTTCAAGACGGCCGACTTTGGTTGTGACAAATGTCTTCGTGGTGCTGCATACCATCCCGGAACAGGAATCGCGCCGTATCCGTCTTTAAGTGAAGACCTGCGTTCACGTGATGCCGCAAGGGCTTACGCAGGAAATTAAACTCATGCTGAATAAGGAGCTGCAGGGCGCCCTCAGCGTCCTGAAACGGCTGTGAGTCTTGGCCCCTCGGCTGATTATTCAGGCGCGTAGGCTATCGTTACCGAAAACGTGGTCGTGACCCCTGCGCTGATATGTACGTTCCAACCCGCTCCGGCATCGGTCGGATGAGATAATGTGATGGGTTTCTCGCCATGCCACTGTCTGCGACGCATGGTGTCCCCTTCGCGCAGCCAGGCGCTCATGGTCCCGGCCTCTTCCCAGTCCACTACCGCCGTGATCACGCCCACGCCCGGTGCGCCGTATGTTGGCGTGGTGAAGTCGCGGCCCTCCACAATGCGGGTCTCGGTGGTATACAGCACCTGCGGCCCGGCCTCCGGCTGACCCGCGACTTCCGCGTCTCGATCCGGCGCTTCCGCCGCGGGCTCGGGGGAGTCGGCCGCATCGGCCCGCACGACGTTGGTAACTATGACCGTTTGCCCGTCGATAACGTTCGTCGTTACCACGACGATGGTGTCTTTGCCGCTGTCACTGCTGCTTAAACAGCCAAACCCCAGCCACGCGCCGAGAACAAAAAGGCAGAGCAAAAGCAGGACGGCGGGTACATTCCCCTGTGGGTATCCGCATGGCGTTCCGTTGCGTTGGACGACGTTCGAGTCAGTATTCATGATGCACCTCTCCCAAAGCGTTTCCATTGCCAAACGAGGATTTTGTCGAATTCACACAAGTTATTCAATAATACGTAGACTTTTCATGGTTTTACCGACGGATGAGTCAGTTTTCATGGATTGCTCTTCGCCTGGGTTGGCGCAAGCCCGGGCGATCCATTCTGGCCACTGCGGGTTTCCTGTTGGCAGATGTGAGGCGCCTTTACGTCCTGCGCCTGGAATGAATGAATTCATGCCAAGAGGCTGCACATAATGAAAGCGTTAGAACTACACCGATCCAGTGTTTTCCATACGCGTAGAACGTGTAGCCGTGCAAGATTGCGGCTGCAGATATTGCGACAAGCCACACGGTGATCGCCCATCGTCTCATGATAAGGAGCCCGAATCCTGACACGATTGCGGCAAGCGATATCGCAAGCATGAAGGTGCTGGTGATGATGCCGGCGCGGTGAAGCCGCAGCAATTCATCATCGCTGAGGGGGCGGCCCGGTGGTGGATGAAGTCTTGTCGAATATACGATCTTGTCTAGCGATGACATATCTTCGATAGACGTGGCAAGCCCGCGACCAAGATTCAGGGCGCTCATAGGCAGGTAGAGCAGACCCAATAAGATGGCAATATACCCGAGTTTCTTCATTTCCTCCTCCACGTTAAGACCCAGACGGAGCGGGATACGCGACCTGCCGTGTTTCGTCCTCTATCAATTCGCCCGCAGAGTATATGCCGACCCATGCACTGGCCGATGTCAACGACGATGTGGCCTGGTCTCATCAAAAAAGCTCGCCGGCGAATCACCTGTCGCGTCAGGTGGCTTGTTCGGGGTGTTATTCCGATTGCGACTCAAGTGCAAGTAGGTTCCGACGCCGGTAAGACCTATTAACGGCAGGCAGTAAATGGCTAGCACAAAAGCGACTATAGGAAACCACCCAAGATCAGAAGGGTTGGTCATTAATACACGCAAGAAGACAAGTCCAAGAATGCCGACGTAACTATACAGAACGCCCAAAAAGGCGCCGCAGCCCATGTCACGACACTGGCGAAACGCCAATACGTAAGAACACAAGGAAATGAAAGTGGCGATACAGATTGCAAGGAGCGCCCCGATGTGCCAGCCCTTATGGCCTTCTGATAGCGTCAGGATCCAATATGAAACGAGGGGCCCCATCGAGATGATAAGCGGTCCGGTGTATGGTCGCTGTCTTTTCTTAATGGTGGAGTCCCTTTGAGCGCAAATATTCCTCTATTGCCCAGCGCACGCGAGCCATCTCGTGCTGTTTGGGCGCTCCCTTGGATACAAGCGATATGACGATGCGCGCCTCTGACAAATCGTCTTTCTGCCGCACATAGGATACCAGGGCGATATGGTCTTTGATGTGAGTGGCGGAATGGAGCAGAACCCCTTGTGTCTCCGGCCTGTTGGTAGACAAAGTATCAAGCAGCAAGTCGGTCATGTCCAAATGATCGCGAAAAACACCATTTGTCATAGGTGTATAGCCGCGTTGAAGAAGGAGTTTGTCGATCTCCTCGTAGACTGCAAGAGAGTCGTCGGATGGCATGTATGACGAAATGACGGACGATAGATGGATGGCGTTGTCTTTGCGCTGACATGACAGCAGGGACAGGGCGATTCCTAAACAGGTCGCGCCGAGTATGAAGGGTGCGTTCATGGCGTGAAATAGTGATACATTAAAGTAAGCTGAAAAGCAACCGCATGTTCATCGAAGTGACAGAAATCAGGTCCCGAATGACAGACCTGTTGCCACCTCTTTAAGACCAGGGCGCTTTGGTTGGGCTCTCAGCTCGTAAAACAGCACCGGAAACGGTTGATAAGATTTCTACATTTCGAAAGTCTACCGCCTGAACCATCATTTATACACATGTACAATTGGGCATCCAACTGAACGTATTCTAATCGCAACTGCCGAGGAATTGAACGGCTCCATACAGGATAATGAGAAGGGCTGGTTGTTCCGGCAAGCAACGGCTCTCTTTCATGCCGGGTCGGTCAGCGCCTCACGGATCTTGGAACCGAGATTACTTTTCTCGAAGGGTTTCTGGATGAAGTGCACCCCCTCGTCCAGAACGCCTTGATGGGCAATGATATCGGCCGTGTAGCCCGACATGAATAGGCGCTTGATACCAGGATAAAGCGCCATAAGATTTTTCGCCAGATCACGCCCGTTCATTTTGGGCATGACCACGTCGGTCATAAGCAGATCGATCTCTCCCTGATGTTCCCGCGCCAAGCGGATCGCTTCCCCTGATGTGGCCGCAGGGATCACCGTATAACCCATGCTTTCCAATAGCCGCGTGGTCGTGGTCAGGATGGCCGGCTCGTCTTCCACCAGCAGGATGGTCGCCGCTTGTTCGATTGTCGGCGTCCCCGCGCTTTCCCGTTTCTGAGGAGGAACTTCCTTCGCGACGTGTTTCGGCAGATAAATACTGAAGGTTGAACCTTGGCCCGGCGCGCTTCTTACGTCGATATGGCCCCGGTTCTGTTTGACGATGCCGTAAACGGTGGCCAAGCCCAAGCCCGTACCTTTTCCCGTTTCTTTGGTTGTGAAGAAGGGCTCGAAGAGCCGATCCAGAAGTTCGGCCTCCATACCGCAGCCGTTGTCGCTAATGGTCAAGAGGATGTAGTTGCCGGGCACGACCGTATCATGCCGACTGGAGACGGTTTCGCGAATCGTGACATTCCGGGTCTCGATGCGGATTTCGCCGGTTTCGGCAATGGCGTCCCGGGCGTTGACGCATAGGTTGGCCAGAATCTGGTCCACTTGCGAGGGGTCAATGAATACCGGGTCGATCTCTTCCCCCGGCCGCCAGTCCAAAGCGATGTCCTCCCCGATGAGCCGCCGCAGCATCTTGAGCATGCCCTCCATGTTCTCGTTAAGATTGATCACCTTGGGTGCCACGGTCTGTTTGCGTGCAAAGGCCAGAAGCTGACGCGTAAGGTCGGCGGAGCGCTGGGCGGCCTTCTTGATCTCTTCCAAATTTTCGTGCAGACCCTCGTCTGAACCGACTTGTTCCATGGCCAGCTCCGCCTCGCCTAAAATGACCATCAACATGTTGTTAAAGTCGTGCGCCACCCCCCCGGCCAAACGGCCCACCGATTCCATCTTCTGCGCTTGGGCAAACTGGCGCTGGAGCTGCTCGCGTTCCGCCTCGATGCGTTTTTGATCGCTGAGGTCAATATCAATACAGAAGAACTCGGTCTCCTGCCCCGGCACTTCTACAAGGGCGTAGGACGAATAGACGGGGATGGGCGAACCGTCCTTGCGAATCAGTTCCAATTCGTAAGCGGGTGGCACCTGACCGGTTTCGGCTATCCGGGCGATCGCCGCCCGCAAGTCATCACGCATGGAGGGCATAATGCAGTCCTGTTCCAGCATGTTGCATCCGATGACTTCCTCCGCGCGGTAGCCGTAGAAGGCTTCCGACGCGCGGTTCCAGTAGCGCACCGTACCATCTAAGGCATAGCCCTGCACGGCCACCGTGGCGACGTTCTGTAAGAGCCCCTTGAAACGCTGCTCGCTTTGCCGTAACTCCTCGTCCGCCCATACGCCCATGAGGATGCGCACCACTTCGGCGAGCTGGTCGCGTTCCTTCGGTGTCCATTCGCGTCGGCCCCGGCATTCGTCGAAACCGATAAGCCCATAATACCGTGCGCCGATGAACAATGGAACTACCAGAATCGATCGTACGTCCTGCGCCCGCAGCAAGTCCTTTTCCTTTTCGTAGGGGATATCCTCAATATCCGCATACTGGATGTAATCGCCGCGCATCAGTGTCTGAACCCACCACGGTACGGTATCGTCGGAAACGGAGTCCTTGTGCGAACCGATGCCAGGCGCCGTCCACTCCGCCGTATTATCCATCACATGTTTCTCGTGGTTATACGCGAAGATATAGGCGCGGCTTACGTCCAGCGCCTCGCCGAGTATCGGTAGCAATGCTTGTACGAACCGCT
>SKZA01000275.1 GCA_007127595.1 Kiritimatiellia bacterium | reverse complement strand
GATCGACTGTGAAAGAAGATGCGGAACCGGCGCATGCGTGATCCGGTTCATGCCATTCAGGAAGTCTTGCAACGACATCCGGGCGGCTCCATTCACTTGATGGGGATCGGCGGCGTCGGCATGGCCGGGCTGGCAAGCTTCCTGCAGCATCGCGGCTTTCAGGTCGCGGGCTGCGACTTGGAAACGAACCGTTTCACGTCTCGACTTCAAGATGCCAATATAACGGTGCGGCAGGGACACGATCCGGCGCATCTCGATGCCGACCCCATCCTGTTGATCCGCAGCACCGCCGTACCGAAAGAGCATCCCGAAATTCTGCGCGCCCACAAGCGGGCGATCCCCGTTTATCGGCGCGGCGAAGTATTTCCGGCGTTGTTGCGGGACGAATATACGATCGCGATCAGTGGAACACACGGCAAGACGACGACAACGGCCTTGAGTGCGCACGTATTACGGGCGTGCGGCCGTTCGCCTTGCTATTTCGTCGGCGGAGAATGGGGCGAGGCGGGTCGTGTATTCGACGCGGGCACGGAATCGATGGTCATCGCGGAAGCCGACGAGAGCGACGGCACATTGATTCATTATCGGCCGAACGTGTCCGTCATCACGGGCATTGACTACGATCATATGGAACACTTTGCCGATGAAACGGAATTCGTCGGCGTTTTCCGCCGGTTTATTGAGCAAACGACGGACCGCACCATCATCTGCGCAGATGACGCGCGTTTGCGCTCTCTGGTGACCGAACACACACAGACGATTTCCTACGGTTTCGCGTCGGATGCGGACGTACGTGCCACCGAGATCGAGGAATCGGCGGAACGAACGTCATTCACGGTAGCGGTAGATGGCTCGGATGCGGGGCGCTTCGTATTGCCGTTGGCCGGGCGTCATAATGTACAGAACGCACTGACGGCGCTGGCCGTGGCACAGCATCTGAAAATCCCAATGGAGCAGGCGGGTGCAGCATTGTCGACGTTCCGTCCTGTGCGGCGTCGTTTTGAGCGGCTCGGCGCATGGCGCGGCGTGCCGGTGTATTCGGATTACGCGCATCATCCGACGGAGATCAAGGCGTTGATCGGTGCGGCGCGCCAATTGCAGCCGCGCCGACTGCTTGCGATCTTTCAGCCACATCGGTACTCTCGGACCCGCGCGTTGGGACGGGATTTTCCACCGGCATTTGCAGGGGTGGACCATGTCGTATTGGCGCCGATTTATGCGGCGTCCGAACCGCCGCTGGAAGGTGGGCGTTTGGAGGACTTGGCGACGCATTTCCGGGAGGATGCACGGGTTTCGTTCGAGGCGTCCGACGATTTGGATCATGCATGGCGTTTGATCGAGGCGCGGGCCGAACCGGGCGACGTGCTGTTGCTGGTCGGGGCAGGGAACATCGAACGCCTAGGCGTGCGGGTGGATCAACCATAGCGCGTCGGATGCACTCTGCTGGAGGGCGAGGCGCCTGCCGAGCCGTGGCGTTTTGTGTGTGAAGGGAAACCATATGGGCGAGAAGGAATATCAACACATAGCGGTCCTCATGGGCGGACCATCGGCCGAGCGGGAGGTATCGCTGAATTCTGGGCGCGCAGTGGCCGAGGCGCTGCGTTCCTCCGGTTATGATGTTTCGGAAGTGGACGTGCAAACAACGGAACTCCACCTGCCCGACGGCGTGGAAGCGGTGTTCATCGCCTTGCACGGCACATTCGGCGAGGACGGGCAGGTCCAGGCCATCCTGCGCGAGCGGGGCATCCCGTACACGGGCTCGAAGGTAGAATCGAGTCAACTCGCCTTCGATAAACTCGCAAGCAAACGCCTGTTTGATCAGAAAGGGCTCCCGACGCCACCGTACGAGGTGCTGGCGTCGGGCGATTCCCGTACGATGTCGCTCCCCGTGGTGGTGAAACCGGTGCATCAGGGATCAAGCATAGGTATTCATCGCGTATTTCGCGAAGCAGACTGGGATGCGGCGATGGCGGACGCGGCTCAATACGACGGACAGATCCTGGTCGAACTGTTCATTGAAGGCCGGGAATTGACGGTGGGCATTGTGGGAGACGAGGTGTTGCCGGTATTGGAAATTCGCGCGCCCGAAGGCTACTACGATTATCAGGCCAAATACACCAAGGGCCTTACGGAATATCTGGTGCCCGCGCCGATTCCCGATGAGCGCGCGCACGCATGCCGCGAGTGCGCGGGCCGCGCATTCCGATTGCTGGGCTGCGAAGCCGTGGCGCGCGTGGATTTTCGTATGAATCCGGACGGCGAACTGTTTATACTGGAGGTGAATACGATACCGGGATTCACCGCGACCAGTCTGCTGCCGAAATCGGCAAAAGCGCAGGGCATTGAATTCCCGGATTTATGTGATCGGATCATGCGCATGGCGCGGGTGCATTAGATACGCAGCTAGAAATAACGCCAAAACGGAATGGCAATCAGCCACGCCGTTACCGGCGCGGCTACGTAGCCGCCGCGGTGACGCGGTGGCGAAAAGTGAACCGGTACTTTACAACGCAATATGGTAGGAACAGGAACGAGTTGAAGCGATGTGGTTGGACGGAATTCTGAAGGAAGACACGAAGAAGCGGCGACGTCGATCCAGGCGTCGGCGAAACGATGACCTCTTTACGGTCAGCGCCCGTGTCAAAGAGAAGAACGCCGAGCGTCGTCGCCGGATCGGCATTATCGTACTCTTGCTCATCGTGCTTGGGGGCTTCGGTTGGGTGGCGCATATCTCATTGTCGGCCGCCGGACGCTATTTCTTTACGGAGAACGATAAATACCTGGTTCGGAACTGGGACCTTCATTCCGACGGGCGTCTGCTTACAGCCGCGCACATTCGCGAGTATAGCCAGTTGTCCGATACGGAGAATTTGTTTGCGGTGGATTTACGGGAAGTGCGTCGCCGACTCCAGAGCGTGGCGGTGGTCCGCTCGGTGGAAGTCTCCCGACAATTGCCGGATACTCTGGTGATTCGTGTTCAGGAACGGATGGCCGTGGCGCGTCTGGGCGCCGATGACCGGCGTTCGTTGGCGGTGGATCGTGACGGATTCGTGCTGGGGCCGGGCTCGCTGCGTCCGAATCTCCCCGCCATTGTTGGTCTGCGACAGGCGGGTTTGCGTCCGGGCATCACCATCACGGACGCCCTGTTTGTGGATGCGCTCCGCTTTCTGGAATTGTGCGAGCGGCCGCATGTGGCGCCATACGTGCGGGTGCGCAGCATGAACGTCAGTGACCCGGAAGAGTTGGATATTCGGTTGGCGGGCGGCGAGCGGGTGCGCGTGGCGCGCAAACACATGGAACCGCGCCTGGCCGAACTTGTCAGTATCGTACAGGCGGACCAACAACGCGGGCGCGTGGCGAGCGTGATCAACATGACGGGCGACGCGCACATCCCGCCCGTCGTTCAGTACTAGATTTTGGGAAGACAAAGCTTTATGGCAACAGCGCCGGTAGTCGCATTGGAAATAGGCACGTCGCGGGTGCGCGCCCTTGTGGGGGAAGAGCGCGAGGACGGGTACCTGATGATCACGGGTGTAGGGGAAACGCAGTCGCGCGGTGTGCGCAAGGGCGATATCACGGATTTCGATAATGCCTTGTCCTGCGTGGAACAGGTGCTGAACACGGCGGAAGAGCAGAGCCGTGTGACCATCAATCAGGTACACGTCGTACTGACGGGTAGTCATATTCAGGGGACCATCAGTCGCGGGACGACGCCGATCATGCCGCCCGACAGCGAGATTACCCCCGAAGACATCGAAGCGGTCATGGAATCGGCGCGGGCCATCAGTCTGGGCCCGGAACGACGCACCCTGCACTCCATTCATCAGCAGTTCTTTGTGGATGACCAGGAAGGGGTCACGAACCCGGAAGGCATGGTCGGGGCCAAGTTGTCCGTATCCATGTTGATCCTGCATGGCGTGCGCAACCGGATCATGAACGTCTTACGCGTGGCCAATACGGCCGGTGTGGAGACGGCGGGTTGCGCTTTTGCCGGCTTGTGTTCGGCGCTGGCGGTGCTCACACCGGAACAGAAGGAAAACGGTTGTGTCTTGATCGATCTGGGGGCGGGCACGACTGATTACGTGGTGTACGCCAATCGTTGCATCGCATTAGCCGGATCCATTGGTGTGGGCGGCGATCATGTGACCAATGATCTGGCTATGGTGCTGAATATCCCAACCGGGCCTGCCGAGAAGCTGAAAGCGAACCTCGGCGTGCAGATTCCGGACAGCGATTGGCAGGACCAGCCGGTGACCATTCAACCGTCCGGCGGTTTTGCGGGCCGGACGGTGCGCTTGGCGGATGTCGACGCGATCATCAGTGCCCGACTGGATGAAACGTTGACCATGATCTATGATCATTTGCGCCGCAATAATCTGCATAACGTGATGGGAGCGGGAATCGTCCTGACCGGCGGCGGCGCGAAGATGAAGAATATGCCGGAATTCGTTTCGTCCGTACTGAACATGCCCTGTGCCATAGGGCGCCCGCTCAACGTCAGCGGCATTGCGACCGCGACGGAAGGGCCGGAGTATGCGGCCGTCGTCGGTATGTTGAAGTACGGACTCCGGACGTCCGACGGGGAGACGCAGTCGATGAGTTTACGCAATCTGGTCCGCCGATTTCTTGGACGATAGGTGATGAGCGCGCGATGATTGAAAACGTAACAGAAAAGACGGAGAAGATCGCCACGCCGTCCCGTATCCTGCTGATCGGCGTCGGCGGCATGGGGATCAACGCCTTGGGGACGATCCATGGGTTGCCGGGCGATCATCCGGAACTTGTGGCGATTGATACGGACGGCGCGGTCTTGAAGGCCGCTTCCGTTCCGCGCCGTGTGCAAATCGGCGCGACGCTGACCAACGGACAAAGCACCGGCGGCGACGTGGATCTGGGCCGGCGGAGCGCCAATAATGAGTTTACCAAATTGCGCGAATTGTTTGTCGACGTGGATCTGGTCGTCTTGATCACCGGTTTGGGCGGCGGCGTGGGGTCGGGCGCCGCGCCGGTCATCGCGCAGACCGCGCGCGATGAAGGAACGTTAGTCATCAGTGTGGCCGCGCTACCGTTCCCGTTTGAAGGGGATGAACGTATTCGCCTGGCGGAAAAAGCCCTCGATTTGCTGCGGCGCGCCAGCCATGCGGTGGTGACGATGCCGAATCAGTACCTGTTGGAGGATGCTGCGGATGAGGCGTCGTTGAAAGACGCATTTCGCAAGGCGGACGAACAGTTGGGGACGGGGTTCGGCGTGCTCTGGAAGCTGTTGGCCCAACATAATCTGATCAATCTGGATTTTATCAGTCTCAAGCACATGCTCGAGACGGCCGGCGGCGTGTGTACCATGGTCTATGCGGAGGGGGGCGGGAAGAGCAAGGCCCGTCTCGTGCTGAACCGTATTATGAATCACCCGGCCATCAAGGGCGACAACGTGTTGTCGGAAGCCAACGGGCTGTTGGTCGGAGTGCTGGGCAGCCCGGACATGACCTTGATGGACGTGCAGGACGTCATGAACGGGATTGCGGGAGCGGTACATTCCAACGCGCGGCGCTTTATGGGGGCGGGCATCGATGCGTCGATGAGGAATCGTATAGGCGTGATGCTATTGATCGGTGGGAAGGCCGAGGAACCGAAAGCGGAGCCGATGGCCGAGCCGCCGCGTATCGTGCCGATTCCGGTGCCCGAGGACCGGAAGCCGAAGCGAGCGGAACAACGGGAATTTGAGATGCCCACGACGGCTACCAAAGGCCGATTCAAGGACGTGGAGCCCACCATCCATGAAGGCGAAGACCTCGATCTGCCGACGTTCATCCGCCGCGGGATGAAGCTGACGCGGTAGTTCGCCGCTAGTCCGCATTTCTCACCAAGACGCCCCACGACCCCGCAGAATGCGCATGCGCGTCAACTTAATGGTCTGATCGACATAACGCCCCCCACGGCCTTGGGCCGTGGGAGCGGAAAGGATGAGAATAGTCGGATCTTACGTTCTGGCTGGAGCCTGAACAGGAGCGAATGAAGACGTGAACGTCCCACATTCGCTCTACACAGGCGCGTGTAGCCTGATTCTGAATTCCTTGCTGATTCAATTTTTCGCCTTCCACGGCACAAGGCCGTGGGGACGCGGCATACTTAAGTTGACGCGCATGCGCAGCATGCGGGGCAGGCCCAAGGTTTACCCCGCGTCGGCGGGGGGGCGTGGGCGCGCGCAGAATATGACAAAGGCACCTATAGGTGGTGAGAAATGCGGGCTAGCGACTTCGCACAAGGGCGAAGAAGCGGTCCTCGAATTCCTCGAAAAGGCCGTATTTCTGGAGTTTTCGGCCCAAATCCTGAATCAGGGCGCGGTTTCGGGTCGCGGCGCGGAAGTCTTCCTCAATTTCCGTTCGCTTCGCCTTGGCGGCCTGTTCCGTATTCATGGGGAGCAGATTCTTACTCTTCAAGTCACTGACATTGGCCACCACGGATTTTTGCATGAGGTCCACCATCAGCTTCATCAAACAGACTTTCTTGGGGT
>SKZA01000113.1 GCA_007127595.1 Kiritimatiellia bacterium | reverse complement strand
GGGCGTCCAGAATGATGTACTCGCCCGTCTGCACATGCGCGCGAACATCGCCGGGTGCGATCAAGCCGATTTCTTCGTCCAGCGCCCGCGCCTCGACATGTTGCGCCCAGGGATAAAACCACGCAATGCCGCCGTCCGGCCGCAATACATTCACGATCACGCCCGCCAGAATTCCGCCCAAAAGCAGAAAAAGCATGCGCGTCGCCAGGTTGCCGGGCTTGTTGATCTCGTTCATCTCTGCTAGCGTCCACCGGTGGAAACCATGCCACCCCCTTGATATGCTGTTAGTTTGGGCCAAGCCGACCGACATTTCAACCTCACAACACCGTAGGAAAGGAGCCACTCATGGGAGCACTTGAAGGAAAGAAAGCCCTCGCGTTCAGCCTAAAAGGCAGCGACGGGAAGACACACGCACTAAAAGACTATGCCGGCAAGGCGGTCGTCTTGTACTTCTATCCGAAGGACGACACCCCCGGCTGCACCAAGGAAGCGTGCGGATTTCGTGACCTGAACAAGGACATTCTAAAGAAGGGCGCGGTCATCCTCGGCGTCAGCCCGGACGATGGCGATTCACACAACGCCTTCATCAAGAAGTACAAACTGCCGTTTGTGCTCTTGTCCGACCCGGGCGCAAAGGTCATGCGAAAATACGGCGCCTATGGGAAAAAGATGATGTACGGCAAGGAAGTCGAAGGCGTGATTCGCTCCACGGTCCTCATCGGGCCGGACGGCAAGATCATCAAACATTGGGCCAAAGTACCGAAAGCCGAAACGCACCCGGAACAGGTACTCGCCGCCTTGGACTGAACGAAAGACGCCATGCGCCTGTACGACGCGCACAACCACCTGCAGGACGAACGCCTGCTGGACCGAGCTGACGCGCTGCTGCGCGAGGCCGCCGACGAGGGTATCGCGCACATGGTGGTAAACGGCGCAACGGAAACGGACTGGCCGGACGTCGCCGCACTGTACGAACGACATCCGGACCATATCATCCCGAGCTACGGTCTGCATCCGTGGTATGTGCAGCAACGGTCCGATCAATGGGAACAGCGCTTATGCGCCGCGCTGGACGCGCATCCCGCAGGTGTCGGAGAAATGGGCCTCGACCGTTGGAAATCCGACCTCTCGTGGGAGGGTCAGGAAGAGGTCTTCATCGCTCAACTTCGCATCGCCGCGGAACGCAACCTACCCGCCTCCATTCATTGCCTGCAGGCGTGGGGCCGGTTATATGAAATCCTTGAACAGGAACCGCGCCCGGCCTGCGGTTTTCTCCTGCACAGTTACGGCGGGTCGGCGGAAATGGTGGAGCGTTTTGCGCCGCTCGGCGCCTACTTCTCGTTTCCCGGCGCCTTCGCCCGCGAAAAGAAAGAGCGCCAACGCGAGGCCTTCCGTCGTGTGCCGCCCGACCGGCTCCTGATCGAAACCGACGCGCCCGACCAACACCCGCCTCCGCGCCTCATCACACATCCGTTGAAAGATAACGAGGGGCAGGCGCTCAATCATCCCGCCAATCTGGCCGCCGTGTACCGGTACGTGGCCGACATGCTTGATGAACCCGTCGATCAACTTGCCGCGCGCGTGGAAACGAACTTCAAGCGCCTGTTCGCCGCATTCTCTTGAACAGAAGCCCGCATAATCGGCGTGACGCGCCATGTCGTCCGGGAACCGGGATGGGACAGAGCCCGTCCCTCCAGAAAACTGCGGTAGATTGTTGGAGGGACGACCTCCGTGTCGTCCCTGAACAGCCAAGAGATATGGAGCCTATTTTAGAGAGACCACTCTATCCCGAAGCCGGACGGCGGCTGCGCGGAGCGTCACCCTCCATCAGAATTTCAAAGGAATCTCTTAGCAAGTGGAGGGCGAGGCTCCCGCCTTCGCGATGCTTCGGCGCGGCACGCCCGCCGAGCCGAGTTTTGGGATAGCAACACCTGACCTACCTCGCCACGCCCATCCGCGTCACCATCGAAACGGGTTTCAACGCAACTGGCGGAACAGCAACATGAGGGCCTTGCGACAGGTCCAGGCGCGAATGGTGGCGCGGTTGCCCGGAAAGACATGCCGTTCCGCCGTTACCCCGCCGGCATGCGCAACGGCAATATGAACAAGACCGACGGGTTTCGCCTCCGTACCGCCTTCCGGCCCGGCAATCCCCGTCACAGCCAACCCGTAATCCGCACCGAATCGGCTTCGCACCCCTTCGGCCATCTGCCGAACCACGGCCTCGCTGACGGCTCCTTCCCGCGCCAGGACATCGGAGTCGACACCCAATTCGGCAACCTTTACGTCGTCCGCATAAGAAATGATACCGCCCAAATAATAGGACGAACTGCCGCTGACCGATGTCATGCGTTCGCCAATGAGCCCGCCCGTGCAGGATTCCGCTGTGGCCAGTGTCTGTCCCCGCTCCGAGAGCAGGCGACCGACAAGCGCCTCCAGCTCAATACGCTCCCTCGCAAAAACTGCGTCGCCCAGCAATTCGGCCGCGCGTTCGGCTGCGGCGTCCAGCGCCTCATCGTCCGTATGCGGCTCCGGGTGCAGGCGCACCTCCACCCGGCCGGCGGCGGCGCAATACGCCGTCACAATCCCGGCGGGCGGAAAATTCGCACCCTCGAAACGTTGCACGATATCCGCCTCCGCCAAGCCGCACACCGACAAAACCCGCTCCCGCAACGCGGCCGCCCCGCCACGCTGTTCCGTCAGCCATGGGATGACATGCTCGTCCAGCACCGCCTCGAACTCCGCCGGCGGACCGGGCAATAGAAAGATGGCCCGGCCCTCATGTTCAAGACGCTGCCCGGGCGCAAGCCCGACGGCGTTGGACAAGGCCATGGCGCCTTCGACAATTCGCGCCTGGCGTTCGCGCGCCGGATTTAATGGACGACCCGCGCGCCGCATCCGCTCGCGCAATGCGCGCAATGACGCTTCATCCGACACGACGCTTCGCCCCAGCACGTCGGCAACGGCTTCGCGCGTAAGGTCGTCGTTCGTCGGGCCCAACCCGCCGCTGATAATGATAAGATCGACGCGCTGCAAGGCCTCCTGCAGAACCCGCTGAATCGTCAACGAGTCATCGGAGATGGTCGTATCGCGTTTCAACTCGATACCCAAGCGGCCCAACCGCTCGCCTAACAGACGCGCGTGCGTATTGACGGATCGTCCGCTTAATAGCTCGGCGCCCGTGGAAATCAGTTCAGCATGTGAATAGGACGACATAGGAACACTCTGCCCGGGAAATACCTCCAAGAGGCTCGCCCAGCGGGTCGCCCTGATGCAAACCAATTCTATCGTATTTTGATACGACGGGCTCCGATCAGAACAGATGCATCAGCGAGATGCTGAACGCGGTCGAATCGGCGTTCTTTCCGATCTCCACGCCCGTCTTGAGGATCGTGTCCGGTCCGCCGATCGGCATGTACACGCCCGGGATCACCGACCAGCTATCTTCGATATCGTCGATGTCGCCCAGCAATTCAATCCCGGCGGCGATCCCGTGCGGATCGGCGGAGATCGGGGTCTTGACGCCCAACGCAAACTCCCAATGATCGTCCGATCCTTCGATGCCGTAGATGAGGTTCAGTGTCACGTTCCCGTGCGCGCCGAACGGCTTGGACAGGATAAGAATGGCCTCATACACTTCCTCGGCATCCAGCAAATCGCGCGCGCGCCGGAACGGAATCTCCACCTGTCCGGCCACCGCGACGTCCAGGTACCAGTCCTCCGTCACACGATATTGTAGCGCCACGGAAACCGCCTCGAAGAACGGCGAGGGATCGCGGTCACCAAACTGCTCCCGCTCATCCTCCTCGATCTGGCCGATATTGAATTGCGCATAATGCGTATGAATATCGAACATCAGGCGATCGGTAATACCGAATGCAAAACCGGGCGTCCATTCCCAGCGATCCAACGAAGAATCATCCTTATCCGGCGCCATGTAATCATAGCGGACATAGATAATCTTCTCCCCCTTCATTGGCGTCGTATAGCTCTCCGTCTCAATGAATTCCATCGCGTGATGCGCCCCCGCCGACAACGTCGACGCCAACACCATTCCCATGATCCATGCACATGCTCTATTCTTCATCCCTGTCTCCTTCTTCCTGTTTCGTTACTTTAACGGACCTCTACCGTCGCTAATTCTTCTTTGAGGAACGCGGATGCGTGCCCCGCCAGTAGCCGCCGCCGTAAGGCGGTGGAAGGCGGAGTCATCGGATAATGCATCCGCGCTGTGACCAGCGCGGCTACGCACGATAACAGTAGCCGCCGCCGTAAGGCGGCGGACAAACAACCTCATCGCACAAGCCGCCCTACTCGCCACGACTCTCCGTCCGCGTAACCGTTAGCTTCCCGTGCGTCACGCCCTTCACCGTCGTTAATTCATCGGCCAGTTGATGCACCAGATCGCTCCGCCCGCGCACCGCCAGCACCTCCATGCAATGATCATGATCCAAATGCACGTGCATGACGGCGACCACCAGCCCTTCATGCCCGTGCTGGATATCCGTAAGTTTGGCCTGCAGGCCGCGCTTGTGATGATCGTAGACAAGGGTGATATTACCGGCGACCCGCTCCTTCCCGCGGCGGGCCTCCTCCGACACCAGCCCCCCTTCCACAAGATCCGCCACGGCCTGGGATCGGTTGGCATACCCTTTCCGCCGCACCATGGCGTCCAATCGCTTTAACAACGACCCCGGCATGGTCAGACTCAATCGACGCACCGTATCCGCACGCATGATATTACCTTTCTTATTATTCGTAATACACACGAAACTATCACGCCCTCACGGAAAGAATCAACGATAAAAGGACGCCTCCGTATTGTTGCGCGCTCGCCACGCCCTCGTGCAGCGCGGTGATGAATCGGGCTTTCCCCTATTGTGCCGACGGCCGCGCCTCCCTACGCTGTGACGACGAAACTAGAAATGGGAATTCATTATGGATGCATTACTCCTCGCGCGCTGGCAATTCGGCATCACCACCGTCTATCACTTCATCTTCGTGCCCATCACGCTCGGCTTGTCCGTACTGGTCGCGATCATGCAGACGTTCTATTACAAGACCGGCGACGAGACCTATAAGAAGATGACGCTGTTCTGGGGCAAACTCTTCGTGATCCTGTTCACCCTCGGCGTCGTTACCGGCATCGTGCAGGAATTTCAGTTCGGCATGAATTGGTCCGGTTATTCCCGGTTCGTCGGCGATATCTTCGGTATCCCGCTCGCCATTGAAGCGCTTACCGCGTTCTTCATCGAATCCACCTTCATCGGCCTCTGGCTGTTCGGATGGAACAAACTGTCGAAGGGACTCCATCTCCTCTGTATCTGGCTCGTCGCGTTTGCCTCCAACCTTTCCGCCATTTGGATTCTCATCGCCAACGCATGGATGCAAGTGCCGGTCGGCTATGTGCTGCGCAATGACCGGGCGGAACTGGCCGATTTCATCGCCATCCTGCTCAACGAACGCGCGCTGGCCCAGATCCCCCACACCATCATCGCCGGATTCGTTACCGGCGGCCTGTTCGTGCTCGGGATCAGCGCCTGGAACCTGCTGCACAAACATCGCACCGACATGTTCCTGAAATCCGCGCGCATCGCCCTCGTATTCACCGCCGTCGCCAGCCTGGCCACCGCCACCACGGGACATACACAAGCCCAGGACACGGTGAAACTGCAACCCATGAAACTGGCCGCAATGGAAGGACTCTGGGAAACCGAGTCGCCTGCGAGCATGTCGATGTTCGCTATCCATGACCGCGAAAACATGACCAGCCGCCGCGAATTTCGCATCCCGTACGTGCTCAGCATCCTCGCGCATAACAACCTGACACAGGAAGTGATCGGCATGCGCGACCTGCAAGCCCAGTACGAGGAAAAATACGGCCCCGGCGACTACATCCCGCCGGTCACCGTGGTCTACTGGAGTTTCCGCCTGATGGTCGGACTGGGCATGCTCTTCATCCTGGTAAGCATTTGGGGGCTGGTGAATTGGTGGCGCAACCGGCTCGACACGAACCCCCTCTTCCTAAAGGTCTGCCTTTTCATGTTGTTCATGCCGTTTGTCGCCAACACCGCCGGGTGGATGGTCGCGGAAATGGGCCGGCAACCATGGGTCGTGTACGGCCTGCTGCTGACGAAGGACGGCGTCACGCCCATCGTCGGCGCCGCCACGGTATGGATTTCCATGATCACGTTCACGGTCGTCTACGGCGTATTGGCCGCACTCGGCTTCTATCTGGTACATCGGTTCGCGCGCCCACCCAAACCGGGCGAAACGCCGCGCGAAGAATCGAAAGAAGAACTTTCAGGCGCACACGCGTATTAGAGCGCATAACGTGATTACCTGCATAAAGCTTAGATGGAATGCCAGCCCGACGAGGGCGTCGGGCCTCCATGCAAGATGGAGCCGCGACGCCCTCGTCGCGGATACACGTCGCATGCTACACGCGACAAGGATTCACTCGAAAAGGGAGACCATCTCATGGATCTGAATACTACCTGGTTCATTCTCATCGCCGTCCTG
>SKZA01000335.1 GCA_007127595.1 Kiritimatiellia bacterium | reverse complement strand
TGGCGGCGGTCATGCGGCGAATCGCTTCGATCGAGGATATGGCGCGACGCGTAGAGCGGAACGTGCCGCCTCTGCTGGCGTTTGACGCCGGATTGGCCATGCAGATGTTTCGGCGGCGAGGATAGCTCTGGAGTTATCCCAAGACTCGGCTCACCGGGACGGTTCGCCCTACCTGAAGCCGCTGAATTTTTTGGTAGGGCGAGGCGTCTCGCCGAGCCGCTTGGAGGATCGCTTCTAGACAAGCCATCGCCGAATTGCTAGGCTCTCCCGGTCGGTTGAAAACCGACCATGTATCGGAGGGCGAGGAGTGTTCGCGAACCAACGCGGGAGAATTTTGTATGGACATAAAGGACATCAAGAAAATCGTGGAGCTCATGAAAGAGAATGACCTGACGAGGTTCGAGCTCGAAGAAGAAGCGTTTCGGATCTCGCTGGTCCGCGGCAACGGCGACGACGTAAAGATGGTGACCCCGATGCCCACTTCGCAAATGGCCCTGCCCGCGGCACCGCCTGCGCCCGCTCCGGCGGCCCCGGCCGCTGCGCCGGCCGCCGCATCAGCCCCGGGCGGCGAAGATGACGGCTTGGCGGAGATCAAATCCCCCATTGTCGGCACGTTCTATCGGTCCAGTTCTCCCGATTCCGAAGCCTTTGTGAAAGTCGGTCAACAAGTAGACAAGGACACGGTCGTGTGCATTGTCGAGGCCATGAAGGTGATGAACGAAATCAAGGCCGACGTGAAGGGCGTGATCGAGAAGATCCTCGTGGAAAACGCGACCCCCGTGATGTTCGGCCAGCCGCTGTTCAAGGTCAAACCCCTTTAAGGTCGCCTCATGATTCAGCGCGTACTGATTGCCAACCGAGGCGAGATCGCCGTCCGTATTATTCGCGCCTGTCGCGAATTGGGCGTGAAGTCCGTCGCCGTCTATTCCCAGGCCGACGAAAACTCGATGCACGTGCAACTGGCGGACGAGGCCATTTGCATCGGGCCGGCGCCTGCCGCACAGAGTTACTTGAAGATTTCGAACATCATCAGCGCGGCCGAAATCGCCGACGTGGACGCCATTCATCCGGGCTATGGTTTCCTCTCCGAGAACGCGCACTTCGCCGAAATCTGCAAGAACTGCAATATCACGTTTATCGGCCCTACGCCCGACGCCATCAATCGCATGGGCGACAAGGCGGTCGCACGCGAAACGGCGAAGAAAGCCGGCGTGCCCGTAACGCCCGGCAGTGAAGGGCTGGTGCGCAACAAGGAGGAAGCGCTGAAATGGGCGCAGAGTGTCGGTTATCCCGTGTTGCTCAAGGCCACAGCGGGCGGCGGCGGCAAAGGCATGCGCCACGCGCACAATGACGTCAGCCTCGTGCAGGCGTTCATGACGGCCAGCGCCGAGGCGGAACGCGCCTTCGGCAATTCGGGCATGTACATGGAGAAATTTGTCGAAAGCGCGCGCCATATCGAGGTGCAGATCATCGCCGACCATCACGGCAACGTGGTGCACCTCGGCGAACGCGACTGCAGTATTCAGCGCCGCCACCAGAAACTGATCGAAGAGGCGCCGAGCCCCATCCTCGACGCGGATACCCGAAAACGCATTCATCGCGCGGCGGTGAAGTTGGCGGAATCCGTCAAGTACCGGAACGCCGGCACGGTCGAATTCCTGTACGACGCCAATACGAACGAATTCTATTTCATGGAAATGAATACGCGTATTCAGGTGGAGCATCCCGTCAGCGAGGAAATTACGGGAATCGATCTCATCAAGGAACAGATTCGCGTGGCATCAGGCGAGAAGTTGTCGTTCAGCCAGCGGGACATAACGTTTGACGGCCATTCCATTGAATTCAGGGTGAACGCGGAAAACCCATACCGTAACTTTACCCCATCACCGGGCAAAGTGGATTGGGTGCATTTTCCCGGCGGACACGGGATCCGAATCGATTCGCACGTCTACTCGGGATACGAAGTATCGCCCTATTATGACAGCATGGTGGGCAAGATCATCGTGCATGCGCCGGACCGGACGCAAGCGATCAAACGTATGACCCGTGCGTTGAGTGAATTCATGATCGAAGGCCCGCACACGACCGTGCCCTTGGGCATTGCCGTGCTCCTCGACTCTCGCTTCGCCAAAGGTGAATACACGACGAACTTCCTCGACGGTTATCTCGCGGAAGGAACTTTTGTTGCGCCGGAAAACCAATGACATGGGCGCCGCACAAGAGCGCGCAGCCCATCAGATACGGAGATCACGAATGAAACGCTTCATACACATTCTCGTTGGATTGCTTTTACTGCTCGTCCTCATCGGACAGGGGGCGGGTCTGGTGCATATGGCGTATAATCCGGAATGCTGGGCGGCCTGTATCGATACGCTGCGCGACGAGCGCGGGTGGGGCGCCCTGGCCGGGATCGTCATTCTGGCTCTGGTGGCCGTATATCTGTTGACCGCCATCCGGCGTAGGCCCGGCGCCGACGATTATCTGTCCTTCAGGAATAACGGCGCGACCGTTTCGATCCTGTTACGGGCCGTGAACGAGTTCATTGCCAAAATCGGTAATGAATTTGCGGCCATCGTGTCCATGAAACCCACCGTTCGACCGCGCGGCGCCTCGATCGATGTCGATCTCGAATTGCGCGTGAAAGCGGGCACCCAGATTCCCGAATTGTGCCAGTTGCTCGAAACGCGTGTGCGGGACAGCGTACGGGAGAATCTCGGATTGTCGGACATTAAGCGGATTCGCGTGAACGTGCGTGACATCGTGGGCGACGCACCCAGTACCGATGAGGTGCAGGACCAGGTGCAGGGAGCGTAGCGGATGGATTGGAATCAGTTAGCAGCGGATTATTTGGCCGTTGCGCATCATGTCTTCAGCGAGATGCGCGCCGATATCGACGCCGCAGCCGAAGATCTCGCCGCGCGCCTTAAACGGGGGAATAAGATCCTGATCTGCGGCAACGGCGGCAGCGCGGGGGACGCCCAGCATTTTGCGGGCGAACTCGTGAACCGCTTTCTCTTTGATCGGCGTCCGTACGCGGGCATCGCCCTCACCACGGACACTTCGGTGCTGACGGCCATCGGGAACGATTACGGATACGAGCAGGTCTTTGCCAAACAGGTGGAGGGGTTGGGCGTTGAAGGCGACGCCTTGATCGGAATCTCCACCAGCGGTAACGCCGACAACGTGTGTCTGGCGATGACGGCGGCAAAGCAGAAAGGGATGCATACAATCGCCATGACGGGCGGATCGGGCGGGAAACTGATTGCCCTGGCGGATGTGGGCTTGTCGGTGTCGTGCACAAAAAGCACGCCCCGTATTCAGGAGGGGCATGGCGTGATCATTCATGCGCTGTGCGAACGAATTGAGGAAATCTTGAGGTAGGAAACGAGGAGCGTTATGTCGGAGAATGCAGTTCAATTGGTCGTGGTGGGGTCCATCGGGATCGATACCATTGAAACGCCATTTGATCGGCGGGAAAGTATCCTGGGCGGATCGGCGAGTTATGCGTGCGCAACGTCGGCCCTATTCACGGACGTGGGGATGGTCGGCGTGGTCGGAGCGGATTTTCTCGCTGAGTATGAAGCGCTCTATGCGCAATTTGGGATCAATCTGACCGGCTTGCAGAAAAAGGACGGCGAAACATTTCGTTGGTCCGGAGTCTACAAGGATAACATGGACGATCGCGATACGCTCTCCACGGAACTGAACGTGCTGGCGGAATTCTCGCCGACCTTGCCGGCTGCGTATCGGAAAGCGCCCTACGTGTTTCTGGCCAATATCGGGCCGGATTTGCAGCAGCATGTCATCGATCAGATCGAAAAGCCTGAATTCGTGGCCATGGATACCATGGACCTTTGGATCAATATACAGCGGGATGCGTTGATCAAGGTCATCGGGCAGGTGGACCTGTTAACGCTCAACGAGTCGGAAGCACGACGGCTGAGCGGAGAACATTTCCTGCCCCGTGCCGCGGAATGCCTGCTCGAAATGGGGCCGCGCTATGTACTGATCAAAAAAGGGGAGCACGGGAGCATGCTGTTTTCGAAGGAGGGTATCTTTGTGTTGCCCGCCTTCCCGTTGAATCGCGTGGTGGACCCTACCGGGGCGGGCGACGCCTTTGCCGGCGGTTTCATGGGCGCGTTGGCCGCCATGAGAGAAGTCGATCAAGACCGTATTCGCAGCGCCATGGTCAATGGCAGTGTCGTGGCCTCTTTCGCCGTGGAAGCCTTCGGACTCGACCGGCTCAAGACCCTTACCCGCGATGAAATCGACACACGCGCACACGCGTTTCGCGAAATGATGCGCGTGCCCGAAGCCCTGACTCCGGCGTAAAAGACGGGTTTGAACAGAAGCTCGCAGAAGCCGATGCGGTAGGAGCGGACAGCTCAGGTCACGCCAAACCCGTAAGACTTTTTGAACAGGAGACCGCGGAGAACTGGGGTGGTGGGGACGGACCCCTTTCGGTCAAACCGATCCCGTTTGCCTTTTGTTGATCGGGGGCGGTTAAGACAGGCATTTCGAGTCAGGCCAATCCCATATTCTTTCTTATAGGGAGGGGGAAGGTCTTGGGTTTTGATCAGTGGTCGGCGAAGAAGAACGTTCAACGCTCAACGTCCAACATTGAACTTTCAAATATTGTTCCCCTCATCCCAAATCAAAAAACGAAAACGGGCTTGGCCCGACTCAAGCAGTCTGCTCCCAGCGCCCCGGTCTCTGCGGCCTCCTGTTCAAAAAACTGTGGCTCGGTCTGACTCAAGACTGTTGCTGCTACCACCCAAGCCTTTGTGTTCTTCTGTTCAAAATCTTACAGGAACACCCTCACCGGATCGCGATCCGCGCGGGAAATACATAATTCCACGTCTCCGCCCAATTCGCGTGCCAACCGCTTCTTGAAGACGCGCAAATAACCGCGTTCCGTATGCGTGTGCTCCGAAAGGATGACCGTGATGCCGCGCTCATTCGCCGCGAGGATGTCGTGATGCTTCATCTCGCCCGTCCACCACACATCCGCGTCGGCTGCTTCGAGCGCCGCCGCCCCTGCACCGGCGCAAAGGGCCACGCGCTTGACGGACTTCGTCCCTTTCGGTGGCGCGGCCGCACGCAGATAATCAACCTTCAAGTATTCCTTGATCCGATGGCATAGCGTAGCCAGCGGTACGCGCTTGCGAAAAACAATCAGACGGCCGGGTCCGGGTTCAATGGGTTCGATGCGCGCGCTTTCAGGCGAATCACAAACGCCTTCCACCAGCCAATCGTTGACCCCGCCGTCTGCGACGTCCAGCGCCGTGTGCGGTGAATAGACGGCAATACGCGACTCCAGGATACGTAACAGGCGTCGCGCGGCGGGCGTTTCAGAGGATAAACGCTGTAGCGGCTCAAAAATGGGAGGGTGATACGCGACGACCAGATCCACCCCCCGTTTTACCGCCTCATCCGCGACGGCGCCCGTCAGGTCGATGGTCAACATGACACGTCGTACACGTGTCGGGCGGGAAGGGCTGATGAGCAGGCCGACATTGTCCCATTCCTCCGCCCGGTCGGGCGGAGCCAGACGTTCGATGGCCGCAATCACTTGTTTCAGCGTGCAACCGTTCCGTTGGCGTGCGCGTTTCATACGTTGAACAGGAAGTGGCAGACATCGCCATCCTGCACGACGTAGGATTTCCCTTCAAGCCGCATTTTGCCCGCCGCCTTGATCTTCGCTTCGGACTGATGCTCTTCCAGGTCGGTGACCTGATACACTTCCACGCGGATGAAGCCGCGCTCGAAATCGGTATGGATAGCGCCTGCGGCCTCCGGGGCGGTGGCGCCTATGGGCACGGTCCACGCCCGGATCTGTTTCGGGCCCGCAGTGAAGAAGCTCTGCAAGCCGAGCAGGGCGTATGCCGCGCGCGCTACTTTGGCCAGCGCCGGTTCTTCCATGCCGAGCGACTGCAACAGCTCTTTCCGGTCCGCCTCGTCCAGTTCCGCCAGTTCGGCCTCGATCCGCGCGCACACGGGCACCACATCGCCGTCATGGCGTCGTACATACTCGCGTACCGCCTCCACGTACGGGTTTTCGTCGACCCCTTCGCCTTCATCCACGTTCGCGATGTACAGCACGGGTTTAGCGGTGACCAAGCCGAGTCCCTTCAGAAGTTTTCGTTGTTCCGGGCGCGGAAGGCGCAGGTGTCGGATCGGTTCGCCCTTGTTGAGCAGCTCGAGGCATTGTTCCAGCACATCGATTCGCAGCAGGGTCTCCTTGTCCCCGCCGCGCGCGTTCTTGCGCGCCTTGGTCAGGCTGTTCTCCACAATCTGCAAATCCGACAGGAGCAATTCCGTTTCAATGGTTTCGATATCGCGTACCGGATTGACGTCGCCATCCACGTGGGTCACGTCCTCGTTCTTGAAACAGCGTACGACGTGCAGGACCGCGTCCACCTCGCGGATATGCGAGAGAAACTGGTTGCCCAACCCTTCGCCTTTGCTCGCTCCGCGCACCAGACCGGCGATATCCACCAACTGCAGGACGGCGGGGATGACCTCCTTGGTTTCAATATGCCGGTTGAT
>SKZA01000215.1 GCA_007127595.1 Kiritimatiellia bacterium | reverse complement strand
GCCATCCGATAAGGTTATGCAATACGAGGCGACTCTGTCAATCGGGCGCATCGCGTTACTCGCGATTCTCGAGCATGGCCCGTAAGCGGGATTCAACCAGGCGTTCGCGAAATTCCATGTCGACGAGCAGACGCGAATCGCGGTCGAGTTCCTGTAACGGAACCCGTTCCCGAATTTCTCCATCCACCACAAGAGCGACGCCGTCGCGGATGGCCACCAACTCGCCGCGATGTACAAACCCGTTCATGCGACGCAAAACAACAGTATCGCCAATCAGATGGGGCGGGACTCGATCGTCCAGCGACAGCCTCAGCGACTCGCGCATTTCCTCCATCTCGCGTTCGGGATCAACGATCTCTTCCTCTTCAACTTGCTCGACGACTTCGGCAATTTCTTCCTCAACAGCCTCTTCCAAGGCGTCGGGCTCTTCAAGCGGTTCGGGTTCTTCAGTGACCTCTACGGGTGGTTCGACGGCTTCCGGCCTTTCGGGCACGGCCTCTTCGGGCACACCGACATGCGCGGGTTGGGGTGGGGCGGGGGGGGTATCTTCCGACACCGCTGCGATCGGCTGCGGGTCGCCCTTCTTGAACACGTTCATCAGAATCAGAATCGCGCCCGCGGCGATCACCACGCTGACCACGACGGCGATAATGACAAGCAGCGTGTGCGACATACCGGTGGCCGTCTTGTGCACCGTTCCGCTGCGGAAATCGTATCCGCACTGCACGCAGAGCACTGCGTCTTCCGGACAGTCCGCTCCGCACTTCGGGCACGCCTTGGTGTCGCCCTCGCCGCCCGGGGGAGTGTCCCGTTTCACGCGAAGTTTCGGCGTCTCTTCCTGCTCTTCCTGATCCTCGTGTCGTTCGTTCATAATCCCGCCTCCGCCTGTACTCTATATCGCAATCGTGCGCGTTTGTCACGGCCTTCCGTGGGTGGGCCGGGGCCATTTGAAATTTGAACAGAAGCTCGCAAAGCATGGAACGTTGGGACCGGGATCGTTCAGTCCAAGCAAGCCATATTCTCTTAAATTTCGGGTATGAGTGTGCCGGCGCCCTGAGGTGATCACCTTATCTTCCCGATCACTGCGGTCTCCTATTCAAAAGACAATGTGGTTCGCCTTGACTGTCCACATTCCAATTTCACACCAGAGCCTTTGCGAGCTTCTGTTCAAAAATTCAACCGGATGTCACGCGTGCCATGCGCGTATTGTCGATGCGCCGGCGTCCCGCCTTGGCACACGGCTGCCCGTCGACTTCCACGATATCGGCGGTGAAATCGTACGTGCCATGGAAAAAGTAGCTGCCCACGCCGTACATATCCACCGGGGTGCGGCGCTCCTCAAAATACGCAATTCTTTCGGGATTGAACCCGCCGGAGGCAATGATTCGAATATGTTTGAACCCTTCGCGATCCAGGGCGTTGCGCACGTTGTATACCAGTTCGGGAATGACGCCCGTTGGCTTGAACGCGCCCATCATGGGCTGAATGGACTGGTCCACAAGGTTTTCCGAGGTATCGAGTCGTACGGCCCACAGGCGGTCGCCCAATGCCCGCGCACATTCCATCGCTGTCCCCACACAATCGTTGTCAAAATCGACCAACGCCACGAGATTCACGCTCGGGTAGGCGTCGCCAAAGACGCGCACCGCTTCCACGGTATTGCCGCCCGTGGCGGCAATCAACGCGTGGGGTACGGTGCCCGCTCCTTTTGCGCCCCACCACTCGCCTTGCGCGTCCGTTGATACGCCGTAGGCGCCGCCGATCTGCGCCGCGTAGCCGTCGCCGCCCTGCACCGCCCAGTGATCGAAGCGGGCGGGGAAGAACAGCACATTCTTCCCGTTGGCCACTTCCACCACGCGGCGCACATTGGTAGCCACCCGTGTGCGGCGTGCCAGGACGCCGAGGTAGATGGTTTCCAAATGGGCAAAGAGCGACGCGTCGCCGCGGATATGCATGACCGTTTCCCATGGCGCGATCTCGTCCCCGTCGTGCAGCGCGTCGATGGTCAAATCCGCGAAACCGTCGACCCACAAGGAATCCATCTCCTCATGTAGGTCGAGTTTGCGGCGCATGATCCGCTCATATTCGGCGCGGTCCTTCATATAGACCTCGCGCGCGCGCTTCTTCAGATCCACGAACTCGTCGAACAGGTTATACGCCTCGGGATAGTCGCGATAGCGGCCGCTGGCCACGCTTAAGATGGCGATTGCTTCGTCGATGCCCGCCACGATGGCGTGTCTTTTCTGGAAGACCTGCATCAGGACGCCGGGATGCAGATTCGCCTTTTCGAGCGCAACCTTCTCGCGCCAGAAATAGGTGTCGCTTCGATAGCCGCGGCGCAGTTCGTGTACGGGCAGATCAAAGATGTGCGTGGGCAGTCGTGTCTTCATGCAAGCGCTTCGCTCAAGCGAGCGGCCACTTCCGCGACGGGCACACGTACCTGTTCCATCGTGTCGCGATCCCGCCAGGTGACCGTCTGATCTTCCAGTGTCTGAAAGTCCACCGTCAGGCCGAACGGCGTGCCGGCTTCGTCCTGTCGACGATAACGGCGGCCGATCGCTCCGGTCTGATCATAAAACACGGGCCACCGCTTTTGGAGGTCGCGATAGAGGCCCTGCGCGGCTTCCACCAGTTCAGGGCGGTTCTTGAGCAATGGAAAGACGGCGGCCTTGATCGGGGCTACCACCGGCGCAAAACGAAGCACGGTACGTTCCTCGTACCCTTCGGGCATCTTTTCGCCCGGCGCCGCTAGCCGGACGTCCCCCTCCACGCCTTCCTTGGGTATCCATTCCACGCGATACGCTTCACACAGGATGGCCAGGGCAATGCGGTCCACCCCGGCGGATGGCTCAACGACGTGTGGAATGTAGCGGTTGTTCTTTTCCTGATCGAAATACTCGAGCTTCTTTCCGCTGAACTCGCTGTGCCGGCTCAAGTCATAATTTCCGCGTGCCGCGACGCCTTCCAGTTCCTGCGATCCAAAGGGAAACTCGTACATGATATCGACACACGCACTGGCATAGTGGGCGAGTTCGTCCTTGCCGTAGACGTACTGGCCGAGATGTTCCTGTGCGAGACCGATGCGCGTGTACCAGTTCAGCCGTTCCTTGACCCAGTAGTCGTGCCATTGCTGGTCGCTTCCGGGCTGAATGAAAAATTCCAATTCCATCTGCTCGAATTCCCGCGAGCGAAACGTGTAATTGCGCGGATTGATTTCGTTTCTGAAAGCTTTGCCGATCTGGGCAATGCCGAACGGGACCTTCTGCCGCGATACGGAGAGCACGTTGTCGAACTGCGCAAAGATGCCTTGGGCCGTTTCGGGCCGCAGGTAAGCGACCGAGGAGTCGTCGCGCACGGGCCCGACAAATGTTTGAAACATGAGGTTGAAGTGTCGCGGCTCGGTCAATTCGCCGCCGCACGCGCCGACTTTCTTGCTGGGCTTTTGCGGGCAGGCGGTTGTTTCCAACTGATCCGCGCGAAAACGGCCTTTGCACGTCTTGCAGTCGACCATGGGATCGGTAAACCCTTCCAGATGGCCGGACGCCTCCCATACGCGGGGATGCATGATAATGGACGCGTCCAACCCGACGACGTCGTCACGACGCTGCACCACATCGCGCCACCAAACGTCCTTGATGTTGCGTTTTAATTCGACCCCGAGCGGGCCGTAATCCCAGAAACCGTTTATCCCGCCGTAGATTTCGGAGCTTTGAAAAATGAAGCCGCGTCGCTTGCATAGCGACGCCAACTGTTCAAGGTTCACATTGGACTGCTTGTTACTCATCATGTCCGCAGTGTGGTCAAGGGCGGCACCCCGGTCAAGTCCGCGTTGTCAACAGGCGCTGCCTGTGGCATGCTCTGCTCCATGTACCGCCTTGTCTTCTTAACCGGACCCCGAAAAGGGCGACGTCTGGCCGTCCAGGAGGGCGACCTGCTGCTCGGCCGTGATCCCGATTGTCATGTGCCATTGCAGGATCCGTCCGTGTCGGGCCGACACGCGGTGTTGGAAGACGGCGCCGCAGGCGTGGTCATTCGCGCGCTGCCCGGCGCCGGGTCCCTCGTGGTAAACGGCGAAGAGGTGCGCGAGCGACCGTTGCGGCACGGCGACGAAATCGATATCGGCAGGGAACGCTTACTCTTCCAGTTGATTCAGCAGGATCAACGATTGAAGAAACGCCGATTCAGCAAGTTTCATGGGCTGACCTTCGTCGCCGTCAGCGGCATTCTGATTCTGCAACTGCTGATTCTGGCCGGTTTATTCATCTTCTGGCGAATGGACCCCATACATATTCCCGTGGCGGAAGAAGAGGAACTCGATGATGGGGATGCAGCCGACATGGAGCGGGCCATTCTGGAGCGTCGTCTAGGCGCGTGGGTGGAAGGGCCGGCGCACGATGAGGAAGGGGAAGAAGGGTTGGCGGTCCCAAGGCCCTTTGACTTGTTGCCGCCATGGATTGTTGCCCCGGATGTGGAGCAGCTGTTGCCTTCAGTTCGCGCGCTTGATGAACGAGGCGCGGCCGATCTCTTTCCGGCCGAGGAAGAGTAGTTCAAAGTCTGTACGCTCCTCATCGATCGGTTCCCAAGCCGGTATTTCCTCGAAACGGCGATGCTCCGCGCGCATGACCTCATATATTTCCTCAAAGTACGGCAGGTGATCGGTGGCCACATGAATTGCAGCGCCGGGTTTCAGTGTGCGATCCAGCGCGTCAATGAAGCGCCGATTGAAGAGGCGATGGGCGTGATGTTTCGCCTTCGGCCACGGGTCGGGAAACAAAATGTAATACGCCGCGATGCTGTCGGGAGGGAGCAGGTAGGATACGGCGTAGTACGCCTCCATACGGAACAGGCGAACGTTGGTCAATCCGGCGCCCACGACTTTGCGGTCGACCTTGCGAATGCGACGGAGCATGCGATCGATGCCGAGAAAGTTCGTTTCCGGATGATTCCCGGCGCGCGCGAGCAGGAAACGCCCTTTGCCGCAACCGAGATCGACCTCGATGGGCGCGGCCTTGTCAAAAAGGTCAGCCAAGGGAAGGGGGGACAGCCCGTCTTCCGAATAAATGCGGCATGTGGTGGTTGTTTCAGCGTCCATGGGGGGACATTTTGTCGTAAACCGTCCGCGTGGCAAGCGCGGATACACGGGGGATGCCCATTCGGTGGCGGGGCATGCCGCGAGGAAGGCGCGTTGACGTGCGTTTGACAACACGTCATGCTGGTTGGGGCATATGACGCAGGAAGGAGCAAGCGTATGACAGCGTGGTCAGCCATCGCATTATCGGGCGCATGGACCGAGGAAGAAGCGGACCGCCATATGCGGGAACGGGTTATTCCCATTCGCCTGGCAAGCATGACGCCGACGGGCTACCCCTTGGTTATGTCGCTATGGTATATCTGGGAGGAAGGCGCGCTATGGTGTGCGGTTCAGAAGACCTCTCGCGTGGCGGGCCATTGCCGTTTGCATCCACGGTGCGGCTTTGAAATTGCAGGTGACGATCCTCCATACCAGGGCATACGGGGAGTGGCTGACGTTTCGCTTGTGCCGGAAGCGGGCGAACGCGTCCTGCGCCGCTTGATTGCACGTTATCTCGGCTCGGAAACATCCGATTTGGCGCGTTGGCTGTTATCCCGCGCAGACACAGAGGTTGCGCTGCGCATTCGTCCGCTTCGCGCGTTTACATGGGATTATGGAGCGCGTATGCAGGATGCGCTGGCGTCCGGTTCTTCGGGGACAAAAGCCTGACACCCCCTCGGCTTGTGCCGGGCGACCGATCACTTGACGGAGACGTTCGGCGGATGGCACCATGCGAAGCGGTGTATGCACGCAGGATTAGGAAAGGACAGGCCGGGTGTCGAACCGACTAGAGCATCTTGAATCCTATTTATTGGATGTGATTGAGGGGCGCCGGCACGGAAAGCGTGCGGCGACCCTTCGCTTTGTCCTGCGCCAATTTTCCCGCCTGTTTGCACTCATCGTTCAACTCCGGCTTCGCTTATATAAATGGGGCATCTTCCGCCCGCATACGCTGGGGTGTCAGGTCTTGAGCGTGGGCAACCTGACCGTCGGCGGCACCGGAAAGACGCCCATTGTAGAGGTCTTTGCTCGATCCCTGCAGGAACAGGGTCGCAAAGTAGCCATTCTCAGCCGCGGCTATAAACGCATCAAGCCGCCGTTCTGGGACCGCGTGAAGGCGCGCCTGACGTTTCAACAGTTCAGTCCGCCGCCGCTCGTGGTGTCTGACGGGAATCGCCTGCTCCTCGATTCCGCCATCAGCGGTGACGAACCGTACATGTTGGCTTCCAACCTGCCCAACGTGGCTGTGATCGTGGACAAGAATCGCGTGAAGGCCGGTCAATACGCCATCAGGGAGCTGGGCTGCGATACGCTGGTGCTCGATGACGGTTTCCAGTACATGAGCTTGAAGCATCGTCTTGATATCGTGCTTGTTGATCGCACCAACCCGTTTGGTAACCGGTATGTGTTGCCGCGGGGCATTCTGCGTGAACCGATTCGGAATATCCGCCGAGCGGGTTTCATCTTCATCACCAAATCGAATGGAGACGGGGCGCCGGACTTAAAGAAGCAATT
>SKZA01000313.1 GCA_007127595.1 Kiritimatiellia bacterium | reverse complement strand
TGCGGAGGCGGGTTCAAAGAAATCTTTGCGCGCTTCTGTTCAAAAAAAACGCCGCGCCCGGATGGGGCACGGCGTAAATGAGTTTCCTACCTTTTCGCGGTTCGTCAGGCGGCCACGGCCCTCAGTTTGTTCGCCGCGCGGGATTTGTAACGCACAGTGGTATTCTTCTTCAGCACATTGCGCTTGGCCGCCTTGTCCAGAATCGAGCAATACTCACTGAACGCCTGTTGCATGACGCTCTTGTCCTGACCGGCCAATGATTCAAGAAAACGACGGCGGTGACGGCGCACACGTGAACGCACCGCATAGTTCTCCCGGCGCTGTCGTTCCGACACGCGCATTCGTTTCTTCGCACTTTTCAGATTCGGCATATACCCAAACTCCAATTAGGTTGTCATCATGGTGTTCCGGGGCGATCCGTGATCGGACTGGAATCTTCCCCGGGATAAGGACGGACATTGATCCGCAGATTCAAAAGTGGTGTAATACTAATCGGCGGGCCGTCCAAGTCAACCCGCGTTTTCAGATATTTTTTGCATGCACAACGAACCGTCATACGAGGGGGACGCCCCTGTGTTCTGGTCCGACATGATGGCGCGCTGGCCGTCGCTTCCCCCACGGACACGGCGTCATGCGGCATACCGGGCGGGCCGCCATCTGCACCGGCTTTGGCGGCGCAAGTTCGATATCGTGCATATGCCCCTCGAACTCTCCACCTTTCACTGGTCCGGCCCGATTCCTGATTGGCATGTCCCGGAGGAGTGCCTGTCGCGCAAACGCCACACACAAAGTCATGACGCCGTCCGCCAGACCCTGCTCCACTGGCACGCGAATACGGGCCATTTACTGTCCCCACGGGAAACGGCGCTTTTCCTCTCGGGATTCTTGAAACGGGAAGGACTTGATCGCCCCGTGATCCGCCAACTCGCGCACGAACTCGATCAGGAAAGTCTCGAACGCCAGGCGCTGTATCCGGACCGGGAATATGCCCTTGCGCTGCGCACCGAAACAGAAGCCGGGCCGAGCCCTTATCGCGGACATTGGGCGCCCGACCCGAATATCGCACCCGCCATCATCGCCTCCGAGGTGGACCGCGCCGAACGCGCCTGCACGGAACGCCCGCTCAAACAGGGTCCGCGCATTACCGTCTTCCGCACGACCTTGTTTGGAAAGGACACGCTCGTGAAGCGCTACGACGTGGTCACCTGGCCGGAGCGGATCAAGAACCTTTTCCGCACCACACGCGGACGACGCGCATGGGCGGTTGCTGAAACGTTCCGGACGCTGCGCGTGCCGACGCCCCGGCCGTATGGCTTCCTGGAAATACGCATGCAACGCTGGCCGTTGCGCAGTTACGTGTTTACGGCCTTTGCAAACGATGCGATCACGGCAAGACAATGGGTCTGCCGTTACTGGCGAAAGGCCGACGCGGAAGGGAAACGCGCGTTTCGTGCTGCGCTGCGAAACGCCCTGCTCGATCTCTATCGCGCCGGCATCTATCACGCGGACACCAAACTGGCCAATCTGATGGTCCGATCAGCGCCCGACGGTATGCCAACGGAACTGTTGTGGATCGATCTCGAATGCGTGCGGTTCGGCGTCCATCCCACCGAACACCGGATCATTCGCAACCTCGTTCAACTCAACGGCTCGGCACGCAACGCCTGGGTCACGGAATCGGAGCGACGGGAATTCTTGCGCGAAATGGCCGCGTATTATCCGTTCTTATCCAATCCGCGCGTCGTCGAGAAGATCCGACGCTGGACCCTTGAACGCTGGCATAACGAGTTACGAACACGATGCGGCCCCTGAAATGGCTGATAGGCTTATTGCTGCTCCCCGCATGCGTCGCTGTTAGCCGGTCGCTCGCGGGACTGGTAGACGCCTTGTCCGGCGGCACCCTGCACGGCATATCGCATAGTGTCTGGGGACTGGTCCTCGGTTTCGTGCTCTGGCTCTTTATCTGGCTCGTCATGCCGCGACCCGTGCGCACCTACGTGTTGGCGCACGAACTTACACACGCCCTCTGGGGCATGGCGATGGGCGCAAAAGTCGGGGGCATCAAGGTCTCCAAGAAGGGGGGACACGTTAAGCTGAGCCGGACGAACTTCCTGATCACGCTCGCCCCCTACTTCTTCCCTCTCTACACCGTCATTGTCATTCTGTTGCACATCGGGTTAAGCGCGTTGTACGACATGAGCCAATACGAGCCGCTCTGGTTGGGCTGGGTCGGTTTGACCTGGGGCTTCCACTTCACGTTCACGTTATCCACGCTGCGGACACATCAACCGGACATTCAGGAGCATGGACGTCTGTTTTCCTACACCGTCATCTACCTGTTCAATGTCCTGGGCATTTGCCTATGGATCGTGGCCGTATCAGACGCCGACTGGCACGCGTGGAGTGTCGAGCTGTGGGCCATTGTCGGAGCCACGTACGAGTGGCTCTGGGACCACGCCGTCGTGGCGGCGGACACGGTGTATCAACGGTATCTGCTTTAGTTCAATGCGCCGCTTGCCGGTCACTCACCCATTTACGAATCCGTTGCACTTCGTCCCGCCATTCTTCGGCACGGCTGCGGCGCGACAGGAATTCGTCATACAATCGAAAGAATAGATCGGTAAACCGATCCAGTTTCGTCAGCCGCTCCTGAAAGCGGCTGATCGGATCGAGTTTTTCCTCGGTCTCCGGCAACTTCAACCCGCGAAAGACAAACTGCTCCGCGTCCAGTGTGCAACTCCACGCCTCTTCCCCGAACACCATGTTGAGTTTGGCGGCCCGCAACTTTTTCCCGACCAACAGCGCGGTTTTCGCTTCCGCGCTGATGAGCGGCGAGCCCTTGCGCAAGACCGTCAGATGCGCGCCGTCCCCTTCCATATGAAAGGTCAGCGGGCCCTCGATCAATACAGCCACCTCGCCGAGGTCTTCAAGCGCGATGGCGCCCTTTTCCATCTCGGACATGTACCAAAGCCAGGTCAGAAAATCTTCGCCGATCACGCAACTGACTTCGCGGTCATCGAGATCGGGCGAAAAACTGGACGGCGCCAATTCCTCCACGTCCAGGCTCTTGCGGCGCAGGGCGGTGTCGGCCGGCATGGCCGGAATGAGCGCATACCCGACCGTACGGGCGAAATGAATTTGAAAGGCGTCGAGCTGCTTTTCCGAAACGCACGACGCGTAGATCATTCGTTCCGCCGGCGAATGGACAAACGTGATGCCCTTTAACTGCGGCGGCATTTGCGGCAATAACCGCTCCACAACGGCCTGTCGGATCTCCGACTTCTCTTTCCGGTTCAGGTACTGTTTGCCCGTCGCCTGCAATTGCGCCAACTCCTCCATGGTCTGTTCGGCTTTCAAGAGCGCGGGCGGGATTTTGCGTTCCGCCTGCATCAGGGTAAGCCGGAGATGCCCGGCATAATAGGCGTTCTCGTCGGTGATGCGCCGATCCAATAGGTGGCGTCCGCCGACCCAACCCTGGATCGGATCGTCTTTCAGGTTGTCCAGCGGCGGAGCCGCGTGGGCGGCGAATAGTTCGACGGCGTTATCCGGCAAGTCGCGCGGCACGAAAAAGGCGCGACAACTGATGGAACCACTTTCAAATGACACGTATGACTCTCCTTCTGACGGATTGAATGAATGAGCGGACACCATGCCGCTTTGTGCAGCAAATGGGAAGAAGAACCGAACGCGTTCCCTCCACTTAACTGTCATCTATGTTCACGATCGTGAGTTTTAATGACAGTAATGGAGAGCGGGTACGGATTGACGACGACTGGTGGGGCGCGCATGATGTGGGCATGAACAACCCTCAAATGCATGCCGCCTATATCTGGTTCGACCTCGAATTCACGGACCTCGACCCGGCCAAGGCCCGCATTCTACAGGTCGCCGTATTGGCCACGGATGTGCATCTGCAACCGCTGCCATCAGGCGATCAGGGGCTGAACCTTTGCCTGAAACTCGCCGAAGGCGCGCATATCTCCCCGTGGGTGGAAGAAAATCTGGCCGACCTGTTGGCCCGCTGCCGTTCCGCCGAGGCGTTGCCCCCCGAAACCGCCGCGCGCATGCTCGTGGAATATATGGATCGCGTGGTCGGCCCGCCCGCAGAGGATATTTCGGACCGGCCCGTATTGGCCGGTAACAGCGTCCATATGGACTGGCGCCTCGCCTGCCAACACTTTCCGCGTTTCATCGAGCGCTTGCACTATCGCATGCTCGACGTGAGCTCCCTGAAGCTGCAATGGGCAGGCTGGCTGGATCGGCCGGAATTCGACAAGGACGATGCCGCCGTCGTGGAGGCGAACCTGCCCTTCAGCGTTGACGCGCTGGCCGGCCAACCGCACGATGCGCACTACGACATTCTCGCCTCCATCGCCGAACTGCATTATTACCGGCAACACATGTTGCAGGAGTGATCCCGCGTTTGCAGATTGCTCATTCGCCCCGGTTGCTTTAGAACACTGTTCATGGCGCCGCCCAGCAGAGAATATATTTACGGGATCAACCCGATCTTTGAAGTCGCCCGCAGCGGACGGCGCAAGATCTACGAGGCTTACTTGAATCAAGCCACGGCACGCCAGCCGCGACTGGCCAAATTGGCGGCGGTCCTCGAAAAACAGGGTATCCACGTTGAATGGGTTGATAAACAGCGTCTCTTCGAGCTGGCGCGCAGCAAGGAACATCAGGGCGCAGTTCTCAAAACAGCCCCCTACCCCTACGTCGCGTTTGATGACGTGCTGGATAAGCCGCGCCTGTTGCTGCTCGACAATGTGGAAGATCCCACCAATGTGGGCGGGATCATTCGCAGCGCCGAAATCTTCGGCTTTCATCACATCTGCCTGCCGACGAAAGGCACGCCGGACATTTATCCGTCCGTAGTCAAAGTATCCGCAGGCGCATCGGAACATCTCCATATCTGCCGCGATCACACGGCCAATCAATATCTTAAGATCGCCCTGCAAAATGACTACACGGTAGTTGCGTTGGACGGCAAAGGAGAAACCCTGGTGCAGGACATTCCGGTCAGCGATATGGAAAGGCTGTTCCTTGTCATCGGCGGTGAAGACAAGTCTGTCGGTCAATTCATCCTGAACGAAGCGCATCATGTCGCACGCATCCCGATGCATGGACGCGTAAATTCACTCAACGCTTCCGTAGCGGCCGGAATTGCGATGTATCAACTTTCCCATGCCGCGCCGTAAACGCATCGATTTCCATTGCTCCCCTATTCCTTGCTCGGTATGGTGCACCCGCGCGAAAGCTCGAACGGGTTTCGCGAGATACCAAGACGCGCGCTTGCATGAAGGAGTTGGAATGCTGAAAAAAGGATCGTTATCCGGTGTGATGGCTGTGTGCCTGTTGTTTGCCACGACAGGCCACGCGCAAGTGCAGTGGGGACGCGACCTGGACGATCGCAAGACCTTTTCCATCGGGCTCACCCTCGGTTCCGTTTTCGGGTTGGACGGCGAAGTGCAGGAAACCACGCGCCCGATCGAAGAAATCGGTGGCCCGACGTCCGGCGCGCCACCCGAAGACTACAGCTGGCGTGAACTCGGATTTGACCGAAGTTTTACCACGTACGGCTTCTTCGTGGAAAAGATGTGGCCGTACATCACGCTCCAGAGCCACTTTTCCCATGGGCGCCCCAGCGTCAGCGGCACCGCCGACCGCGACTACTATATCGGTGTGGGCGATGTGCGGCATGAGGGACGGAAATACGAGTACATGGTTATTCCGGAAGGCGAACGGTTCTCGGGCGATATCAATGCGTATTCGTTCGACCTGCGCATGCTCATCACCCCGGTCTCGTTCGGCTCCGCCGACACCGTCCAGTTCACGCCATGGCTGCATCTCGGCCTGTTCGCCTTCGTGGCGGATTATGAAGTCGACGCCGGCCCGTCCCAGGAGGTCATTCAATACGAGAATCCACCCCGTGATTATGTCGTGCGCGGCAAGGGCTCCGGCATTACGGGCCTGCTGGTGCCGGAGTTCGGCGTCGGCGGCGAGGTGTATATCGCGATTACCGAACGTATCCGGCTTGCACTCCAAGCGCACGCCGCATTCCTTCGATACAAGGGCAGCACCCGCGATTTCGCCGTCAGTTCCCGCAATGAAAAGGCCTTGGACGTCGATTACCAGACGTTCGGCGCGCGCGCGCTGCTGGAAGTCGAACTAAACGATCAAGTGGACTTCATCGCCGGCCTGGAATTCCAATACTGGTCCGGCGACGCCGAAGTCCGGGCAAGGGATAGACCGAGAGACGAAATCCTTACGCTTCGGGAGAAATTCGACAAGGACGTGACGTTTGAGATGTCGTCACTGGTGGCCCTTATCGGGCTACGGTTCTAAACCCGCCTACCTCGTGAAGTGTTCGTATCCGCGCTTCGTCCACGCGCGCCGCTTACCGGACGTGTCCCGCAGGATCAGGCGTCCACGCGCAGCGGTCACAACCCCGACACATGTACAGCGCAACGCAAACGTCTCTTTCCAACTTGATTCGAAGGCGGCGCGCCGCGATGCGGGCACGGTAAACAGTAACTCGAAATCCTCGCCGTCGGTCAGCGCATGTTCCAACGGCGATCGGCTATCCTTTGCTTCGCGGGCGGCGCGCGCGATGGGAACGGCTTCTTCGTCCAATTCCGCCCCCGCCCGA
>SKZA01000164.1 GCA_007127595.1 Kiritimatiellia bacterium | reverse complement strand
GCGTCAGCGTGCCGTCTTTGCCCAAGCAGACATCACCGTATCCCACGATCTCGCCGTCATCTGGATCCCACCCGAATTTGACGAACCGAATGAGATAGCCGATGCTGCCGACTACTTTCAACACTTCCTGTAGGTGGGGATGATCTGCGGGACAACGCGCGAGATGAATCGTGCGAAGCTGAAGAAATGCTCCTTCCTGTTCCAAGAGGATAACGAATTGGTATCGTCCCATGAGCCCACGGAATCCGAGCAATACCGCGGGTCGAGAAGGATCGACAAAGTATTTTAGTCCCTCGCCATCCAATAGTTTTTTTAACGCGTCCAAATCCATGGCCATGATGTTGCCCTTTCTCTGCTCTACTTATGTATGTGCCTGCCTCCTGATTACAACAGGTCGATCAACAAAGTGTCTCCTTCACGACGCCGGATAGCAGTCCCGGACAATTCCGCGGACGCGTCTATATCGGATGTGTCCATGAGGCCGAGACGGATAGCTGCGAGTCCTTCCAGCTCTCCTTGAGCCTCCGCGATGGCCACATGTTCCGAAATGCGATTGTGCAAAATGGTAAACAAGTGGCGGACGCCAAACCGGGGTTGCCACTGAAGTGCGAGATGCTCTATGACGGCCGGGCCCCATTCGAGGTTCAGCCCCCGAACTTCAGTGGTTTCCCGCAGGTCTTCCAAGCGGGCAACCAAGATTTCACGAACCGCTTCCTGCGAAAGCCCTTGGAAAAGAAACCGATGTGTAAGTCTTCCCAGAAACTCCTCGCCGAACCCTGCCATCCGCAATCCTTTAGCCAGAGCTTCGTCTTCCACACTCGGACTAATGCCACGGCTGTCCGTCGTTTCGCCAAATCCGATGCTCCGGCGGTCATAGGTACAGCCGACGTTTGTGGAGAAGATCAGAAAGGCCCGGCGGAAATCGAGGCGATTGCCGTCCACGTCCTCTAGCCAACCATCATCCATGATCCGAAGCAGAATCTCACCCACTCCAGGATCAGCTTTTTCGAGTTCATCGAACAAGACAATGCTTTCGGGGCAATCTCGAATCTTTGATAGCAGGCCTCCCTGTCCGCGAGCATACCCCACGTATCCGGGCGGAACCCCGAGAAGCCGATTGGTGGTCGGTCCGCTATCGTGTCCCGCGCCCTGCAGGGTATTGCAGTCTACGCGAATCAGATGTTCGCTCTGCCCGCCGCCTAGGATGCGCGACAACAACAAGGCGGTTTCCGTCTTTCCCACACCGGTAGGTCCGGCAAACAGAAATACCGCACGCGGATGATCCCCTTTCCTCCAGTCTCCGAGGGCGGCCACAAAAGCCTTGGCGATCTCACGGAGTGGGCCGTCCTGTCCCGTTATTTTGGAGCGAAGTCGGTCATATACGTCCGATTCATTGAGGCGGTCCGTGCGCACGATGCCGTGTCCGACCATGTCTTCCAGGGCCTGTTTCAACGCTTCCTCGGTCAACTCGGGGGCCGGCGGTTCAGCGGTGGCGCAATAGGCACAGGCTTCGTCCAGCAGTTGGATGGACTTGTCGGGTTGATATCGGCTGGGCAGATATTCTTCGGTCAGTTCCACCACCCGACGGACGATGCCCTCCGGAAACCGCAGCGGCTCATAATACGCGCTCAATTTGGGCAAGCGCGCATCAAGGATGCGTGTCGTGGCTTCCGGGGAAGGCGGATCCAGCCGCAGCACATTGAAGCGACGCGCGAGCGCCTCGTCGGGTTCGATGTAATGCCGGTATTCGGAGGGCGTCGTGCATCCAACACAGGTGATTTCACCGCGTCCCAACACACCCTTAAACGCCTCGTTAGCGTCCGTGAATGGCCCGCGCGTGTGAACGCCGCTTTGGAAAAAAGAATGGATTTCATCCACAAACAGTATGACGTGCGGATGGGCTTCAAGGACTTGCAACAAGGCCTTTATGCGCTCTTCGTACTGGCCCACGACGGAGGCGCCGGCCCGGAGAAAGGCGGGAGACAATTCGAAGATTTCCTTGCCGCGCAGCGGCGCCGGAATTCGTGAATCGCCGGCGGCCAGACGCCGCGCAAGCTCGTAAACCAGCACAGATTTGCCCGTACCCGGATGACCCAGGACAATCACATTGCGCCGTTTGAACTTCGTAAGATTGCGAATCAACGCCTTCAGTGGCTTTTCAACATCCACCAGGTTTCCCGCCGGAAGATCAACCGCTGTCAGCATGCGACCGAACGGCGAAAGGGCCTTGATGATATCCTCTCGGTCGTGCGATGCAGGCCGTGCATCCCGTTGCTCAAGTCGTTTCCGTGCTGCATCCAGTTCAGACTCCGGCATCCCCCTCTTCATGAGATAACGGCGGCCCGGTTCGCTGATCAACAAGGCGGCCAGCAACTCGCGCGGTTCGACTGCGTGAGATGCATTCATGATCGGCCCCAACACAGGCTTCAATGAATCGGCTACAGGCACCTTCTCCGGGGCGCGCTTCATCCGGGGGTTCGGCGCATCCAGATAGGACGCTAATTGAGGGAGAGCGTCCTTCAGAGGGGTATGGAAATATAATGCCGCCATGAGCAACGGCACATCAAGCTTGTCCTTGCTGCTCAGCGTACGCTTGGCAACATCCAACGCGACCCGGCACTCGCTGTTCAGTGGATCCATGAGTACAACTTGTCGTTGACGGCCCACATCAAGTCTTCGACAAATCGCTCCGGCGTAACGGCGTTGATCGGGATTTGATCCCCCGCGCCGGTGCTCTTCTCGCGGGAATTGAGACATCCGGCCCAATCACGAACCCACTCCGTGGCTGTAGAATGTGTCTTGATCGGCGTGTTCATAAGCATCTGCGCATCGATCAAGGTGGGCGCATCGCGATATCGATGGTCCGTCTCCGTTTGCATGGCATGAATCTCCTCGCGGTTATTCGGCCGTTCAAGAAAGCCATTCTTTGTCAAATGGGCGGCAACAAGACCCAAGTTCCAAATTATCGATAAATTGAATTAAAGCAAACCCTTTCCTCAACAGATTCGCGCCCCGTTCGCGATCGAATGGTATTACGCCATTCGTTCGGGTGCAGGCGGGACGTTAACTCCTTCCTATGTTATGCCTTGCCGGGTTCTTGCATATGGCAGACGCGATGAGCATCCACCCCCAAATCAAAAGCACCACTGCCCATCCGGCCACCAAAGCGGAAAGTTGCGGAATGCTTGCGAGGCAAAAGATGGCCAGCCCCGCCATAACAAGGATTGGGAGACCGATAACTACACCTCTCGTATGTTCTCGCTCGAAATTCACGATGACCGTTATGCGGGCGTTATATCCCAACCAGAAGGAGGCTAGGAGGGCAAGAGGGATTAGCCCTCCGTGCTCCATGAGCCAGACCCGGAATGGGAAGCCGGATATTCCTTCCAGCACGGTGAAGAATCCCAGCATCAATCCCGCGGGAACGCCCAATCCAGCGAGCACCAGGAGCCCGATGGCGGGATACTTGACCGATAGCAGGGCTCCTTGGGGAAAGACGGCTCTCGAGGTGAAGCGACCCGGGGCAAGCCCCCAAGCAAGCGCTGTGGGGGTATCCTCATTGAGCAGTACGATCCGGGGGCACCCCGGCATGGGCGGATCATCGGCTGCGGCCACAATGCCTGCGAAAAGCGGAAGCATGGGGCGCGAGCCATTTCGAATGGCCGGATCCATGAGGAGTATGATCTCAGGGCCACCGGTAATGCGCCGCGACTCGATAGCGGCCAAGACCTCGGCAGCTACCCATTCCCGCTGCACGCTCCGCTCGTCGAGGATACAGATAAACACATCGCATTCTCCGAGTTGTCGATTGAGCGCCTGCCTCCAATTGGCGCCTTCCGGAATACTGGCGCGATCAAGAAACGGAGTCGCGCCTTCCGCTTTAAGTTTGCGGTACAGACTTGTGGCCAATTGAATGCCCTTCGTGGAACTGCGCGTATAACTGATAAAAACGCGTGGAGATAACGATGGCAGCAAAGGACAGGAGAATGGTTTCAACGGGTCCTCCTGTCGCACGGTATTCGCAGGCTCGCGCCATGTCGAATCCGTGGCATTCTCGAGTAGCGCTTCAAGATTGATGGCCTGCCGACGAGCCTGTCGGCCTGCGCGCCGAACAGCGTCCAGAACTATACCGCCGACCAGCCCGAGAAAAAGCCAGGCATCCGGTCCGTCCAGCATTCGTTGAATGACGGTGTTGGCCAGCAACATGAAGACAAAGCCCACGCAAATCCAGCGCATGAAGGCCAGAACATCTCTTGGCGCCAAGGCCGTAAACCGCAGGCCGCGCAACAGCAGAAAGATCAACGGGGCCAAAACAGGAAAGAACAGAAAACCCAAGAAAAGGGACACCATGGCGGGGGCGAATGGTCCGAGCCCACTCTGCGACGATATCAACCACCAAAGGGGATAACCCAGTAGCGCAATCACGGCGGCTATGACGAGAACGACGAAAGCAATATGCCCGCATACGGTGGCCATACGCGTGCGAAATACTCTCCACATGGCTTCGGCTTGTATGCGCTCGACCCGCCGAACGTAGGGTACCAGCGTGCGCCGCAATTGTTCGAGCGAGGGGGATTCCGCGATTTGCGTGGTATCGAACAGCATCGCGATCATCGGTTCCCGGTCGGACCATTCACGAAGTTCCTCCATGGTCAGGTCATGCAGATACACCAGTAACCGGAAGTCCGATGCAATGCTCGTCCGTTGCATAAACGCCGTGGCCCATTCGCGGAACAATGGATCCTGCACGCCCGCCTTTTCCAGAATGAGAATGGCAGCGCATGGATGTTGGGCGGAATCCGGTTCCCGCAGGTGGCGCTGTTGTGGATCGGTCGCGCCCGTGGCCGCGCGCGATACGGCAACCGGTCGACCAAACTCGTTACCCAACGCGTTCAAATGCGTCATGAGCGCGTCATTGGCCTCAACCGTGTGAGACACCAGAAAGATGACTTGGCGCTGCCCGTAACGGATGGGCTCGGACTCCTGTTCGGATTCCAGCAGAGGCGGATCTTCGGAGACGGGTTCGCCAACTTGTTCCGACGGTTCCTGGATAGAGAATGCTTCGGGCGTCTCGGGCGCGGGATAGTCGATATCGGCGCCGGCCATGGCGCAGGAGGCCAATGCTTGCTCGCACATCTTCACGCCCGCCCGATCCGCTCTCGCTTCATCTATTTTTCGCGAATGACGCAGTTCCCGAACCGCCTCCGGATAACGCTTCTGCTTCATGGCAATGACGCCAAGCTGATAATGACAGAGGCTGATGCCCGATGCCCGGTCTTGGTTCGGCAGGTTGCTCAGGATTCTCAACGCAGCACGGATCAATGAGTCCGCTTTGTCCAATTCGCCGCGCGCATGATGGGCCTCGGCCAGCTGGCACTTTGCCACCGCCGCGTCCGCAAGCTCTCCTTCCCGTTCCGACATCGAAAGCGCTGTGCCAAAGGACTCCATAGCCGCGCGCAATTTCGGATCTTTCCTGGCCAAACGGTATTGCTCTTCCGACATCTCATGGAAAGGAACAGCCAACGACCGAAGGAATGCCTCATAAGCCCGCTTCCCTTCCGCGAACGCCCGAAATCGGGGATCCTTTCTTGCAGCCCATCGCTCTGAGAAGGAATCCGGCATGGCATCTTCGTCTATTGCGTTCGCTCCAGGATCAATCGACGCTCCTCTTGATCACGGGCAATCATGGTGGGGGCAAGTAAAAACACCAACGCGGACGTGATCAATCCGGCAACTATCCAGCCGGTTCCGGCGATGTCATACACGGCATAATGCCATCGTGTGGCCATAAGCGATATCGCGGCGGCAAAAGCAAAACCGCCCATAACGGGCACGTCGATGATCAGTGCCAGAAGATAAGCGATTCCCATGAGCAGGCCGACAATCGATCCAGTTATGAAGATATGCACAATAGCCCGTTCAAAACCGAACAGCTTCACGGCCTCTCCGGTCTCTTCGGTTCCTAATGAGAAATACATGGCAAACACAATGACCACGGTCCATACCATCAGGCCAATGGCCAGGAATTGCCACAAGGTAGTTAAGAGGATGTTGAGGCGCTCGCTACGCACTTCAAGGGTCATCGCCGCGCCGAAACCGAAGAGCCCGGCGATCAATCCCAATACCGCACTTGCGATTATCAAACCGACACGTTTTCCCGTCCATGAAGGTGCGCTCCAATCGAACGCTTCCAAACCGAACAACACCACACCGCCATAGTAGCTCCCGAGCGCAACAGCCAGCGTGCTCACCATGGAGGCAAAGCGGCACAGTCCGGGGCAAACGTATCGGATACGCCTTCGGGGTGGCGTCTTTCGTTCCGGGGCAATGATCTGATCCTGCCAACCCATGATCTGATCCTTACTGAGTTGGCTGAATTTTAGCAAAAGAAGCAGCTCAAACAAAGCCTCTTTTCAGGATAAACACGTTATCGTACGAAGAGGGACAAGAGCAATCAGCCGGTCAGGGCAGCAATCCCCAGTAGACAAACAAGCCTCCAGCGTCGGTTCGCCTCTTCCATGCGGCTGCAGGACGCAGCGGAGAGCCGCCTTCATCAACAAGAAGAATGGCGGCTATCGAATGCCTCACGATGTTCCTTGCGCCGCTTCAATCTTCCGCGCAGTGTACGAGAGCATGAACGGGCGGAGAGGTTCGGGCAG
>SKZA01000002.1 GCA_007127595.1 Kiritimatiellia bacterium | reverse complement strand
TATTGGTCCGATCGTCGCCGCCAGCATCACGGCGTTCTTTGCGCAGGAACGGAATCGGGCCGTCCTGAGATCCTTGCGGGATGCCGGCGTGCGAATGAAGCGGAAGAAGTCGGCGGCGCCGACCGAAGGCCCATTGACGGGCAAGACCTTTGTCTTAACCGGCTCATTGGAAGGGTTCACTCGCGACGAGGCGGCGGAACAGATTCGGGCGCGTGGCGGCGCCGTGAGTTCAAGCGTATCAAAGAAAACCGATTACGTTGTGGCAGGCGAAAGCGCCGGCTCAAAGTACGACAAGGCGGTGAAGTTGGGGGTGCCAATTCTGGATGAGGAGGCGTTCGGGAAACTGATTGAGGGATGAGCCTGGGTGTTCATCGCCCATGCCTTGTGCTCCATTCTCTCTTGTTCTTAATCCTAATCGCAATCTTACTCTTAATCTGTTCATGGGAAGATTAGGATTAAGATTACGATTACGATTAGGACCGAAGATCGAAGATTGAAGATGAAGGATATGATTCAGAAGATGTATTCCCTGCTACTGGTTGCCCTGCAACTGGCGGCGCTGGTTTACCTCGCCCTGACGGGACCGTTGATTGCACGGGAACTGGGGCTTTTCCTGATTCAATGCGTTGGCCTCTACATCGGGTTGGCGGCGTTATGGCGGATGGCGGGTGCAAAATGGCGAATCGTGCCCGATCCGCATCCGCGGACGAAACTTGTCACGCGCGGTATCTATCGGCATATTCGGCACCCGATGTACACGAGCCTGCTGATCATCAGCCTTGTGTGGATTGTGCTCAAGCCGGACGTCGATCGCATGCTCTTCTGGCTGGGATTGGCCATTGTCTTATGGTTGAAAATGCTGCGCGAGGAACGCCTGCTGCAAGAGAAATTCGGAGATAAATATCATATGTATAGCCGTCAGACAAAACGGCTGATACCGGGGATTATATAATGGATGTCGAAACACTTGAGATCGGGCTGTTTGCCTCGAATTGCCATATCATCAGCAACGACAAGGGCGACGCGCTGGTTGTTGACCCGGGCGATGAGGGCACGCGCATCATCGACGCGCTGCAACGACGCAACCTGAAGGTGGCGTACTACCTGATAACACACGGCCATGTCGACCATGTCAGCGCCCTGGCCGAGGTCGCAGCGGCCCTGCCCGCTCCGGTCGCCATGCATCCGCTCGATGCCAAATGGGCATTTCAACCGGTGAACCAGATGCCCCCTTATTACGGAACGCCGAAGGCGCCGCCTTCCATTGACCGTGATTTGGACGACGGCCAGGAATGGACGGATGCGGACCTTACCTATCGGGTGCTGTTCACGCCCGGTCATGCGCCCGGCCATGTGAGCTTTTATTTCCCGGACGCACAGGCCCTCTTTTGCGGCGACGTCTTATTTCAGGGATCGATCGGCCGCCTCGACTTGCCCGGGGGGAATGTGAAAGACATGGAGAACAGCCTGCAAAAGCTACTGGCCTTGCCGGACGAGACGGTAGTCTATACGGGGCACGGCCCCGCCACGACCATCGGTCAAGAACGCCGTACGAACCCCTTCCTGCGGTCGGGAGCATTGGGGTAGCCCCAGATTTTGTATCCGAACGCTCAACAGGACCTGTCCGCCGAAGCCTTGGCGAAGGCGGAGGCTATATCCTTCATAAGTCGATGTCATTTCGAGCGTCGCCGTGCGAAGCACGACGAAGTCGAGAAATCTCTGCCCTTGCCGGAAAGATCGAGACCCCTCGACTTCGCTCGGGGTGACCCGTGAGGCTGCGCGAATTGGTGCCGTTTCGCCTAATCCGCTCTCGAAATACATCACGGCAAACATTCGAGCAATTGCGGCAGTGCGGTGAGCACGAGGTCGGGCGTCACGTCCCTGCAATTCGGATCGTCCTCGCGCAGCCGCAAGGAGCGGCGGTCACCCGCGAATAATGCCGCGCGGCATCCCAGCTCGGACGAGGGCCAGATATCGTTGCGCATATCGTTGCCGACATACAAGACGTCGCTCGATTGGATGCCCCACTCGTCCAGGACAGATAAGGCGTTTCGATATAGATTTTTCGAGGGCTTACCTTCCCGGTACCGCCATGACCAGACACAGACTTCCTCTTTAAAGCCCAGTTCAGCACAGGTCTTGCCAGTGAACGCGGGAAACATGAGCGGCGTATAGAACTGCGCATTGGACACGATCCCCATGCGCATATTCCGTTCGCGTAGCGCGCTCAATACATCTTCCATGCCGGGCATCGGCCACACCGGATTGATACGCGAATCATATTCGATGGCGAGTCGCTTCAACGTCTCCCGATCCGCCTTGCGCACTCCGGCGCCCGACAACACCTCGCTCCAGATTTCCAGGATATCCACCTCGGGGTATTCCACTCCCTCTTCCTTCGCACGCGCGTGATGTTCACGGATCACGGCGGTTATGCGATCGGCCGCCAAGGTCGCCCCGTCAGGCAACGCGATGCCACAAGCTGCAAGGGATTCATCCAGCGCCTTTTGTTGGTCGACCGCTCCGGCGGTACCGACATCGCCCGAACCCGATATGACCAATGTTCCGTACACATCAAAGAGTACGCAACGCACGTCGGGCAGTTCGCTTAAGCGCGCCTCCATGTCGCACGGTTCGGGTTTCATCGGGGCGCTGCGTTCCCGGATCAGATCGTAATACTGCTTGTCACTCATTTATCAGGACCTCAGAAGGTAAAAGCGTTCCGGTAACAGAAATTGGTCGAGCACCGCACGCGCAGGCACGGACTCGTCTTCCGCGCGGGAATTCATGACAGCCTCATACAAACGCATAAGCCGTTCGCGGTATTGATCGAGGCCGAACTTTTCCGTCACTCGTTCCTTGTTCGATCGAATGCGGCCCAAATCACGTTGCGCGGGGTCGATTAGTTGCGTAGGACGCACTTCGCCACGCGCCTCGGTTGATGAGCGCAATCGAGATATGACCGTTTCCTGAAACGATTCGTCCAAGCGGCTGAACTCCACTCGTCCCTCCGATACAGCCGCATGATAGGCCGCCTCCGCATCCTTTGGGGTCGCACTCCGCCCATAGGCTTCACGCGAGGCTTCGATCTTTTCGTGAATCCGCGTCTTCAATGCATCGGCGTCAAGCCATTCCATGGGCACGGTAAGCTGTTCATACAGCTCGTCGAGTACGATGCCCGCCTCGACAAACTCCTCGGTTATTTCAGGCAGGTTGCGCCCGATCAACACCCGATCCGCGAGCCAGGGTTCAAGAAAAGCCAACCCAAACCCTTCGGCAACACTGGTCGTGACCAACGCGCTGGCGGATGCCAACAAGTCATGGAAATCATGGCTCAAACCCATTTCAAATTCTACAGGCAGCTTTTGCTCCGCGGCAAATGCCTGCCAGCGCTCGTAATACGGAGTCTCCAACTTGCTTTGGGGCGCCAAGGTAATGCCATATCGCCCCTCGCCCTCTTCCATGGCGCTCCAGAGTAAAAATTCGCCCACGTTCTTGCGGCGTATGGCGCGGGTTGGATACAGGTATAAAGGCTGGGCACAGTCCGGCTCGACACGGCCCGTTTCGTCGGCATCGCCCGTCCATACGGCATTGGGCAGGAGGTGTGTCCGTTGTTCCGACAAGCCTGCTTGGCGCATGATCCGAAGGTCACGGCTATTCAACAGCGCGTAATGCACGTGTGCCTGCGGGGGATAAAGTGTCCGGCCCAAGGCGTCATCATCATCCGCCCGAAGTGCGTCCAGCAGATACCGGTAATTGCCGGGCCGGCCGTCTTCGGCGAAGTCGTGGATCTGTAGAAGAATTCTATCCCCCTGCTCGGCCAGCAAGGCGACCGCGCGCGTCCAAGCGGCATTCTTACCCAGTGCATGATTATGGATATGCCAGACATCCGGCGTCTTACCCGCAATTTCATGCACGGCCTGCCGCGTCCGGTTCGCAAGGGTTTCGGCATCGGGAATCTGACCGTGCTCCTCGTACCCCACGCCTTCCACCGTCACGACCGGGACATCGACGGAAAATGTATCCGGAGGGTCTTCACCGCTGATAACTACACAGTCCACACGCTCCGAAGCGAGCGCCTCAACGGCATTCTGAATGACACGCGTCACGCCGCCGCGGCGCAGATGATAATGGACCATCGCGATGAGGTGACGACCACTCATTGAGCAGGATGAAACTTTTCGCGGTACGCGGGGATGTCGAGCATCGGGGGACGTTCTTCCTCAACGATGTTGTGTTCGATCTGCTCGAAGTTGCCTTCCTTGACCTGAAACTGTCGCAACGTCGAATTCAGGTCCGGGATCTCAGGCATAAGGCCCAGCGCTTTCGCACGCAGGAGGAACGTCTGCAGAATGCCGAAGGACATCTTCCCCAAATCGCGCGTCGCCTGATTGCGATGCACCCGCTGATCCAGATCGGTCTGACCAAATGCCTCCATTCCCCACTTGCTGTACACATCGATGAGGTGCGAGGTTTCGACGCCGTAGCCGATCGGAAACGGAATGGCTTCGAGCACATCGCGCCGCACGGCGTATTCTCCGGACAAGGGCTGAATAATCGCGGTCAATTCCGGAAAGAACAGCGAGAACAACGGGCGCACCAGAATCTCGGTGACGCGCCCCCCGCCCGAGGGTCGAATGCCCTGCGAAAATGCGAGAGGACGATCATAGAACGCCTTCACATATTTCATTTCGGGACGATAGATCAATGGCGCGACGAGGCCATATGCGAAACGCGGATGGATGTTTTTGATATCCGCATCCACATACACGATGATATCGCCCTTGAGTTGGTAAATAGCCTTCCAAAGATTCTCGCCCTTCCCCGGCTTGTTGCCCACCTCCGGCAGGATATCCTCGGCCAAATAGACATCGGCCCCAAATGAAGCGGCCACCTCGCGCGTGTTATCGGTGGACCCCGAATCAACGACCGCGATCTCGTCCAGCAAGGGGTAGCGGCTGACCAGTTCGGATTTGAAAATGACGATCTCTTTTCCGATCGTCTTTTCCTCGTTCAAGGTCGGGATACACAGCGAAACCGTAAGCCCCTGCTCTTCCTTCGCCTCCACCAGATGACGGAAGTCCCAGAACTGGCTGTAGTGGAACGTGTTATCTTTGACCCACTGTTCAATGTTCATCGCACAAGCCCTCATCCATAGCAATCAACAGTCCCAGCAACTGCGCGATCCCGTTGAAGATCGGTTCAATCAACACTTCCTCGTTGGCCTGATTCAGATTGCTGCCGGTGGTCAGGCCCAGCGTAATCGCCGGGATTTCATGCCGAATCAATTCCGCCAACTCGGAAGTGCTGGGCGCCACGCGCGGTTCGATATTCAACTGCTTAAGAATATCCCGGGCGCGTCGCACCAGGGGATGCCGGAAATCGATGCCCCCCGGATCGCGGCGCGCGACGATATCAAGCGTCACTTCCGCCGAGGATTCCAAGGCGATTTCGGCAATGCGATCCTTGATCTCGTTTAGGATATCCCGAACGACATCTGCGGACTCACTCCGAATCTCAAACCGCAACGAGGAACTGGTGGCGATATTATTAAAAGAGTTTCCGCCTTCAATCGATCCGAGCACAATGCTGGTCTTCGGACGTTTCGGGAGCGGAATCCGGTTAATCTTATTGATCACATCGTTGAGCGTGATGATCGCGCCAGCCGCGCCGAATCGTGTCCAATCATACATTTCCGGGACGCGTACCGTAATCTCGCCGCGCAACATCCCGATCGAGGAATAGCTTAAGCGCCCCAGTTTAACCCCTTCCACACACAATGCCGCCTGTATGGGGTGCTTGTTATTATTGAGAAAGAAGCGCAGCCCTTCCAGATTGCCGCGGCCGAGGCTCCGGGACGCCGCCATCAGGATTAAATCGGAATTCAATCGGATGTCGAGTTTCTCAAGGAGCAAAGGCAAAGAGGCCAGCGCGGCCAATCCCAAACTGTTATCGCCAATGCCCGGTCCGGCCATCCGATCGGCCTGCATCGAGATGGTATGGTCCACCTTTTCGCTAAACACCGTATCGGCATGCGCCACGAGCAGAATCCGCCGTTCGCCGGTCTCCCCGTTCAACACGCCAAATCCGTTGCCGACTTCATCGGTGGAGCAGTTCTGAAGGCCGCACTCGCTGAACCGATCCTCCATGAAGCGCACACGGTGGTCTTCATAAAACGTCGAGGCCGGAATCTCACCAATCATCACGGCGTTGGCCAATATGATTTCACGCATCGATTCCGCCGCCGCACGGTACGTCTTGAGTTGTTCCTTGATTTCCGTGAATTTCATGGAGTCAGTTTACCTTCTTTGTTGTACTCCGAGAAGAACAGAATGCCGAAAAAGAATGCGGCCTTGCAATATCTTCTTTGCCGTATAGGCTTTGACCATGCGTAGTTTCGTTGATTTCTCGTTGGAGCGGAGAGCATGCCGGAGCGCATAGGATTTGTTTCCACCCGATTTTCGGGTCTGGACGGCGTTTCCCTGGAAAGCGCCAAATGGGCGCAGGTCCTATGGGATCATGAGCATATCAGCTACTGGTATGCCGGACGCCTCGATCGCGCGTTGGCGGACGAAGCGGAACAGGTGCTGGAGCGCTTGAAAGCGACACGCGATCTTTCCGGTCAAACGCAGGATCCGGGCATCGCAGTGCGGCGCCGGAT
>SKZA01000276.1 GCA_007127595.1 Kiritimatiellia bacterium | reverse complement strand
TGTGGATAACATGGATCCAAAGATACCGCCGTTTGTGATGCTGAACGTGCCGCCGGTCAGATCGTCCATCCCCAGCTTCCCTTCGCGCGCGCGCTCCGCAAAATCCACGATGTTACGCTCGATCTCGGAATACGATTGCTGATCGGCATCCCGCAGAATCGGCACCACCAAACCGCGATCCGTACTGACCGCCACGCCGACATCGTAATAGCCGTGATAGACGATATCCGTCCCGTCCAATGTGGCGTTGACGACGGGGAAACGCTTCAAGGCGTCCACCGCCGCTTTCACGAAAAAGGACATGAAACCCAACTTCACGCCCGTGGTCTTCTCGAATTGATCCTTATATCGCGCGCGCAAATCCATGATCGGCTTCATGTTGACCTCGTTGAACGTGGTCAAAATCGCCGCCGTCTGCTGTGCCTCGACCAGACGCTCCGCAATCCGCGCGCGAATACGCGTCATCGGCACACGCTTCTGCGGTCGGCCGCCGCTGGTATCGGGAACGGACGGTTGTTTCTTTGCGGCGGTCTTCTTTTCTTCCTGTTTGGCCTCCGCCTTTTCTTCCTTTTCAGGCGCTTCTTCCTCTTCGACTTCGCCGGCCTCGCGTCGTTCCAGATGCTTTAAGACGTCGCCCTTTGTGATAACGCCCCCGCGGCCCGTGCCCTCAATGCCGGCTGGGTCGAGATCGTGTTCTTCCACGAGGCGGCGCACCGCCGGACTCATGCGCGCGCGGCCACCTTTGGGCTTTGCCGGACGCTCCTCCTCATCCTCTTTGTCTTTTTCGGCCTCCCGATCGTCGGCTTCTTTATCCTCGTCCGACTTGTCGGCTTCGTCAGCTTTGTCCTTACCCTCCGATTCCGTATCCGACTCGGGCGCTTCAGATTCCTCGTCCGGCTCCTCTTTCGATTCTTCCTTCTCTTTCTTCTTCCCTTCCCCCGCCGCAATCTTTGCCAGCACCTGGCCGGCCTTAACCGTGTCGCCTTCCTTCACCTCGATACCGCTCAACACACCCGCATCAGGTGACGACACTTCCAGGACAATCTTGTCCGTTTCGATATCCGCGACCTTCTCGTCGCGTTCGACGGCGTCGCCTTCCTGTTTGTGCCAGGTCGTGAGGGTGCCCTCTTCCACGGATTCGGGGAAAGGCGGAACTTTTACTTCTGCTGCCATCGGGCGTTATCTCCTTGTAAGTTCAAGATCAGGTTCCTGGGGATGAAATACCATAATCGGACAGGGAGGCGTCCAGTCCATGTTCAATGCCGCCGCCACAAGGCGACGCTGCCGCTCCACATGCCGCTGATGATGGCCGCCGGACGGCGCGGCGCTTCTTAGGCGACCGACATAGCTCAACGATTGATACGGCAACATGCATCCGCGAATGTCATGCTGAATGGCGTACCAAGCGCCCTGATTCATTGGCTCTTCCTGCGCCCAAACCACTTCTTCTGCTTTCGCATAGCGCTCAAGCTCTCGCTTCAGGTGTGCCTTCGGGAATGGATACAACTGTTCAATACGAATAATCGCAATATGCGCCAGCTCCAATGCGCGCCGCCTTTCCAGCAGGTCATAATATACCTTCCCACTGCACAAAATGACGCGGCGCACCTCTTCAGACGGCAGCGGATCCACCTCCCCGATGACCACCTGATATTCGCCCGCCGTCAGTGCCTCGATCTCGCTGAATGAGATCTTGCGGCGCAACATACTCTTGGGACTCATGATAATCAGCGGTTTTCGGTAGGGTCGGATGATTTCACGGCGCAACATGTGAAACATCTGCGCCGGTGTCGTGGGCACGCACACCTGCATGTTATCCTGCGCGCACAACTGCAAAAAGCGTTCCAGTCGGGCGGAGGTATGCTCGGGCCCTTGGCCTTCCCACCCATTTGGCAACATCAAGACCAATCCGCACAGCTTGTGCCATTTCTGTTCCGACGAGCTCAGGAATTGATCGATCACCACTTGCGCGCCGTTCACGAAATCGCCGAATTGTGCCTCCCAAATCACCAATGTTTCCGGATTCGTCATGGCATATCCGTACTCAAACGCCAGTACCGCCTCTTCCGACAGGATCGTGTCCACCGCAAGGAACTCCGGCTGATCGTCCTTGATGTGCTGCAAGGGCACGTAACTCTCGCCGCTCCGCTGATTATGCAACACGGCGTGACGGTGGAAGAACGTACCGCGGCCGCTGTCCTGCCCAACCAGTCGGATCGGATAATCCTCCTCCAGCAAACTGGCGTAAGCCAACGTCTCCGCGCAGCCCCAATCCATCGGCAACGCGCCGGACGACATCTTCCGACGGTCATCGATGATCTTCTCCACACGCGGATGCAGTACAAAACCTTCCGGCAATGTGGTCACACGCGTGCCCAGACGCTTCAGCCGCTCCAGCGAAACCGCTGTATCGGCGGGGTCGTCCCATTTTGCGCTCAAATACCGCGCCCAATTCATCATGAACGGATATTTATCCTTCGCGGGTGGGAACGGAGCCACGGAATCGTTCTCTTCCAAGGCCTTTCGATACGCCGCCACCAGTTTATCGCCCGTACCGGATTCGACGACGCCTTCGGACTCCAGCTTGTCGGCATAAATCTTGCGCGTGGTGGGATGCTTTCGGATCTTCTTGTACATCATCGGCTGCGTCGCCGCCGGCTCGTCCGCCTCGTTGTGTCCATGACGGCGGGTACAGATAAGATCGATAATCACGTCCTTCTTAAACGTGTCCCGAAAATCAATGGCCAACTGCATGGCCAACGCACACGCTTCCGGATCGTCGCCGTTCACATGGAAGATGGGCGCCTGCACCACTTTCCCGATATCCGTGCAGTACAACGTCGACCGATAATCCAACGGATTACTCAACGTGAATCCGATGCGATTGTTGACGACGATATGGACAATGCCACCGGACGTGTACGCGCGCGTTTGGGTCAGATTGAACGTCTCATAGACCACGCCCTGCCCCCAGAACGCGGCGTCGCCGTGAATCAGCACGCCCAGCACCTGATCCGTGCGCCCCGCGCGTCGGTCCACACGCGCGCGCACCGCGCCGGCCACGACTGGATCAATGATCTCCAGGTGCGACGGATTGAAGGCCAGCGCCAAATGCATGGATCCGTTGGAGAGTTCGTAATCGGCGGAGAAGCCCTCGTGATACTTCACGTCCCCGCTCATGATATCCACCTCGCCGCCGGGTTCCTTCCCTTCAAAAATGGAGAACAGGGCGTCGGGCATCTTGCCCATGATATTGATCAACACGTTCAGGCGCCCGCGATGCGCCATGCCGATCACGATCTCTTTCACTTCCTGACGGTCCGCCTCGCGGATCAACGTGTCCAACATGGGAATCAGCGACTCACCGCCTTCCAGCGAAAATCGCTTCTGCCCGACGTACTTCACGTGCAGATACCGTTCCAGTCCTTCGGCGGCCGTGAGTCGCTCAAGCAGGCGTTTCTTGAACGCGGTGTCGAAGCGTGGTTGGCCCAGAATGCGCTCGAAACGGTCCTGCAACCAACGGCGCTGCTCGACGGCTGAGATGTGAATGTATTCCAACCCAATATGGCCGGTATACGTCATCTCCAACCGTTCCAAGATATCGCGCAGCGTCAGGTCCGGCGGCGCCACCAGCGTGCCGACATTGAAGACGGTGTCGAGGTCCTTGTCGCTTAAACCTTGGAAATACGGGTCCAGGTCCGGCACGGGCGGATACGGACGCAATTGGATGGGGTCGACCTTTGCGCGCAAGTGCCCGAACAGGCGATAGCCACGAATAAGGCGCAATACCGCCGCTTGTTTCTCGGCATAGGCGCGCGTAAATCCGCCCGGACGCAGCGTCCCGCCCGTAGCGCTACGCGTTGCGCGCGCCATGTCTTCGAATTCGCGGCGAACCGCCGCGTGACTCACGTCCTTCTTGCCATTCCCCTCCGACTGCAAATCTTCAAAGAATTCGCGCCAGGCCGGATCGACCTGATCGGGCTGGGCCAGATACCGCTCGTAGACCTCCTCAATAAAAGGCGCATTCCCGGCATAAAGATAGGAATCGCGTATCTTCTCCATCCATGCGCTTTTAGAAATCATATCCCTTCATCCGCCCACAAGCGGTCGCCCGCCTATCGGGTTTTACCTTAAATAATAATCGTAGGCCATGATACCATTGAACGATCAGAATTCATCACATAATCCCTTACTTTAGGCAATTCCTTTCGCCCCGCCCTACGAGACGGCCCGCTCACGCCTCAGGCATTCCCCTTCCGCCCCATCGGTAGTTTTCCCCAATCGACCACAAGCCGCCGTTTCCTCTTTACCGCACGGAATCGGCATTTATACTGCCCGTCAAAAGCCAACGCCAGCAGAATAACCAAGGAGAGAGACCATTATGAGCTATATCACCAACGACAAACTCGTCATCCTCGGCGCCGCCGGCGCCATCGGATCCAACATGACCCAAGCCGCCCTGACACTCGGCCTTACCCCTAACGTTTGTATGTACGACCCCTTTGAAAAGGGCCTGCAGGGCGCCGCCGAAGAAATCTATCATTGCGCCTTTCCGGGCGCACGTGTCACGTGGACCACGGACATCGCCGAGGCGCTGAAAGACGCCAAGTACCTCATCTCCTCCGGCGGCGCGCCACGTAAAGAAGGGATGACCCGCGAAGATCTTTTGAAAGGCAATGCCGAGATCGCCGCGCAACTCGGCAAGGACATCAAGGCACATGCGCCCGACCTCAAATTCGGCGTCATCATCTTTAACCCGGCCGATATCACCGGCCTGACCACCCTGGTCCATTCCGGCCTCGCACCGAGCAAGATCGGCACGCTCGCCGCGCTCGACAGCACGCGCTTGCAGACCGCCCTCGCCCAGCACTTCAATGTGGCGCAGGACGACGTCACCGGCTGCCGCACCTATGGCGGACACGGCGAAATGATGGCCGTCTTCGCGGGCGGAACCAAAGTCGCCGGCACACCGCTCACCGACCTCATCGGCACGGACAAACTCACAGATGACCAATGGAACGCCATCAAGGACCACGTCAAACAGGGCGGCAAGAAGATCATTCAACTGCGCGGCCGCAGCTCGTTCCAGAGTCCATCACACCAGTCGCTCTTAATGGTCAAAGCCGTCATGGACGGCGCAGGCTATCCCTGGCCATCGGGCATCTACGTCAACGACCCGGGCAACGGCTTCGAGAAGATCATGATGGCCATGGAAACCACGCTCGACACGAACGGGTTAACCGGCCAGATGCCGTCCGGCTCCGACGCCGATATCGCCGCGCTGCGCGAATCGTATCAACACCTGTGCAAGCTGCGCGACGAAGTCATTGAGATGGGCATCCTCCCCGCGTTAAGCGACTGGGAGACAGTGAACCCGAACCTGAAGTAAGACGTAGGGAGTAAGACGTAAGAAGTCAGAAGTTGGAAGTGGGCCGTGGGCGGAAACAAACCGCTCACGGCCTGCTTTTTTGAACAGAAGCTCGCAAAGATATTCTTAACAGGAGGGCGCAGAGCATAGGTCGGAGTTTCCAATGATTGGAAGAATTCATCTCAAATTTTCCAATGATTGGAAAAATCGTCAAAAAAAGTTCCAATGATTGGAAAAAATGGTGAAAAATCTTCCAACGATTGGAAAATCAGCGGGCGGCATTCAGTCGTCGCCCACCCACGCGCGCATCATCGAAATAGCGCTGTCGGTCATGTCCATCACCTGCGCGCCCTCCGGCGGCACGAAGCGGAAGAGTTCGGGATCGAGATGCGGGTCGACTTCGACTGATGTGTATTCCTGACGCAACATCTCCGTATCACCGGCACCGTAAAAAATCGACTGGCGCGGCATGCCATCCTCCACCGAGATCCAAAACCTGATGCGTTCCGGCACGGGCATGGCCGCGCCCATCATGCGTTTCATCTGCTCTTGCATCTCGCCTTGCAAGACGTACATGCGCTCGCCATTGCGTGTTTCATGTCCGAGGAATCTCACGCTCTCGGTCGCCATCCCGTGAAACGGATCCATTTGCGGACCGGTCATGGAGTGCCCTGAAAATTCTCCGAATCGCTCGCCCAAAGCCGCTTGCACGCGCGCATTGTCGATTTTTTGCACCATATTCATCATTGGCAAATGTGTGTACGTAGTCTTTCCGTCACTCACGATCACTTGCTTCATGTTGGCCGGCGGCATCACCATTTCCATGCGCATTTTGTCGCCGTCGAAGACCATTGTTCCCCGCATGGTCATGGATTGCCCCATCATGTTGATCGTCTGATGCATGTCCTGCCGGTAGCGCGTGATCCCCTGCACGCGGTCCCTGATCGCCTGCACCACGGCTGCGGCGTCGAGCGCGCCCGCCTCCTGAACGGGCGCGGCCCCGCCCGCGACGATCCGTTCGATCTCGTAGACGCCGGTGGCCTCGTTTTTCACGTAAACCGCGCTGTACCCATGCGCGATGCCGTGCACCAGCTCTTCGAGCGTCACATCCGCCAGATCCGCGCTCACGACGCTCCCTTCCGCATCATCGACGACCACCGCAATGCCGGCGTGCTCGCCGAGTTCCTTCAAGATGGCGTGCAACGACGCGTCTTTCGCCACAAGCGTATAACGGTCGCCATCTCGTGTGAGTGTGAAGTCCGCGGGCGTTTCGTCCGCATGCACGGACAGCCCCCACACCAGCGAACAAACCAACAGTACACGACACAGCATATTCATTGCGTCCTCCCTGCCCGAAGT
>SKZA01000147.1 GCA_007127595.1 Kiritimatiellia bacterium | reverse complement strand
CGCCCATATCCGACGCCGCCGTCCCCTTACCGCGCGATTTGTGGTATGGCTGGTCCGGATTATCCGTGTTCGATCCCCGCCGGGGAAGGGCGACCGTGACCCTAGAGTCACTGAACGCCGGCCCCTTGCCGCTGCGTGTAACGGTAGCGCCGGAGGCGCCTTCCGCTCAGGACGTGGACGTGTTGCTCGACGGATTGCGGGAGCATGCCCGGCGTGTGTCCGACATGGCGCCGCGCTGGTTTACCGTGCGTCCGGACGGCGAATGGATTTCGCATCGGGGAACGGAAGACCGGTTGCTTCGCCTGTTCGCCCGATATCATCGGATGCGATTGCTGCCCGTCGTTGAAGTCTTGTCCGGACCGACGATGCCTGTGAGGGAAGTGGTGGCGCAGGCCCGACAGAACAATGTGGACGGATTCATCCTGCTGTTCCCCTCCATGCCGGATGAACGTTGGTTTGAAGAGATGCGCGCGTCATTGGCGCTCCATCCCGTGGACGTTATTGTGATGGTCGAGGATCGGGATCGTGAAGTCGTGAATACGCGCGCCCTCGGATCCGCCGTGGATCTCTTCCGCGGAAACGGCGCCGTCTGGCCGATACCTCTCAAGTCCGGCTCCTTGCTGGATGCGGACTTCAACGACGCCATCCGTGAGTTACCCGCCAAGGAGTCCGCCGTCTTGTTCCTGTAAGCGGCTTGTTCCTTGGACGCGCTGCGCGCCGCATCCGGCAGTCGCGGCGTGGCGCTCGAAGACTTGCTTCCCGCCGCTATCCAATCCGCTTCCCTACGCCGAGACAAGAGCGGCGTCGTCTCACCCGACGCGCGGCGCGGTCGGGTTCGTTGCCGCCGCACTCCATATCTGAAATCGTGAAGAAAATATGCAATTATACGGCTTAGGTTGACGCCAATGTGATCCAGCAGGGAGCATCCATGTACCCCGCAAGTGTCTGTTATTGGTGTAACATTCTGAAGGATAGCATGTTGAGACTAATCTGTCACCTTCGATTTCCGGGTAGAATAGGTGCGGAATTCGCTTGCTTTTGCCGGCCTGAATGCTATTTTTGAACAGAATGTAATCTAGTCATCGCTTGTCATCCGGAGGCGACATGAAAACCCAATCGATTATGCGCTCACTATTCTTTCCGCGCTGGTTCCTCGCAGGACTCTTGCTGTGCCTGTTGCCGGTAGCGGCCTCGGCGACATGCATCCCTCAATCGGACATCTTCGATCCGGACACCACGCTGGATCCGGCATGGCGTCTGCTTGACCCGCTCGGCGATGCCGCGTTGACGTTGACCGGCACACACGCCGAATTGTCCGTACCGGCGGGTACGGTGCACAATCTCTGGAGCGGCGCCGCTAATCAGGCCCCGCGTCTCTTGCAGGACACGCCGGACGATGATTTCGGTATCGAGGTGAAGTTTGATTCGTTACCCGCGGTCGGATTTCAGTTCCAAGGGTTGATCGTCCAGGAAGCCGACGATACGTTCGTGCGCGCGGAAGTACTACACAATGGAAGCGGTCTGCGCCTCTTCGCCGCGTTTATCGATGGCGCTTCGGCTACGTCTTTCCTGAACGCCGCACCGACCGCCGGCGTCACGCCGAGTTACCTGCGCCTCGAACGGGAGGGTGACGACTGGACGTTCAGCTATTCGCAGGATGGCGTCACGTGGCTTACGGCGGCGTCCTTCGCCCAGGCCATGACCGTGACCGAAAGCGGGTTCTTTGTTGGAAACTATCACCCGACTGCGGCCCTCGCGCCGGCCTTCACGGCGCGCGCCGACTATTTCGATAACCTGGCCTGCCCGCTCGGCAATACGGGCGTGGGCGCGACCGGCCCGATGATCGACATCTGGTATGGCGATACCCAATCATTCGGCGAACTCGGCAATCCGCAGAATTGGATCAATATCCTCGGCCGCGTGTCGGGACCGCAAACAATCACATCACTGTGGTACACCGTCAATGGAGGGGCGCCCGTGCCGCTGGCGATCGGCCCGAACGCCACGCGATTGGCGGGGCTCGGCGACTTCGTAACGGAAATCGATTATGCGGACCTCGCCAGCGGACCCAACAGCGTGGTCTTCACCGCGTTCGATGCGGACAGCAATTCGACTTCCGTAACCGTCAACGTCGACTACACCACCGGCGAGGTCTGGCCGCTGCCGTACACGGCGGATTGGTCATCTTCGTCGGACATTCAGGATGTGGGCAAGGTGGTGGACGGTCTCTGGGAGCTGACGGCGGACGGTGTGCGCACGACCCAAGCCGGGTATGACCGGCTGATCGTTCTCGGCGACGAAACGTGGGAGACTGATTACGAGGTCGTCATGCCGTTCACTATTCACAGTGCGCAGAACGACGCCGGGGTCGGATTCGCCGTCGGCTGGCAGGGGCATACGGGCGGCCTGTCGCCGCGCGTAAATTGGCCGGTGCAGGCGATCAGTTGGATCCGGTTCCCGCTGAACGATCCGCGGCTGCGCATCATTACGTATCCCTACAGCGTGCTGGCCGATCAGGCCTTTCCCGGCTTCCAGGCGAATACGCCCTATATGTTGAAATCCCGCTCCATTTCGGTCGGCGGCGGGCAGAGTCGGGTCTCCATGAAACTTTGGCCGGCGGCCGATCCCGAGCCCGCGGGTTGGATGCTGGAATACGACGTCATGACGCGGGACGGTTCCGTACTGCTTATCGCCCACAAGGCGGACGTCACGATCGGCAATGTGGACATCACACCGCTCGACCCGTCAGACTTCCCCCAGTTCACAAGTGTTCCGGACCAGTCAGCCGAGGTGGGGACGAGCTACGACTATAATGTCATTGTTACGGGCGGTACGGCGCCGGTAGAAATTACGGCGACGGGCTTGCCGGATTGGCTGACGCTCACGGATCACGGCGATGGGACCGCATCGCTGAGCGGCGTGCCGGACGTGGACGATACCGGCCTCCACTGGATCACGCTGGACGCGCTCGACGCGCTGAACGAGTCCGCCTCCCAATCCTTCTGGATCCTGGTTTCGCCGGCTTCCGCGATCTGTATCCCGGTATCGGATGACTTTGCGGGCGATCTCACGCCGAAAACCTTCTGGCGATTTCTTGATCCGCTCGGCGACGGCGACGTTTCCGTGTCCGGCGATCAGGCTTCGATTTCCGTGCCCGCGGGCGTCGCGCATGATTTCTGGTTTACCGGCATCGATGTGCCGCGCCTCCTGCAGGCGGCGCCGGGCGGGGATTTCCATGTCGAAGTTAAGTTTGATTCGATGCCCAGCCAGTGGTATCAGATGCAAGGCATCATCGTCCAAGCCACGGACGACCATGCGTTGCGTTTTGAGACATTCCACGACGGCAGTAACCTCAGACTGTTTGTTGCGGAGGTCAACGCGGGGGCCGGCAGCCACTCCACGAAGCACAGCGCAAACGCCTCATTGGTCCCTAACTATCTTCGCGTGCAGCGCGAAGGGAACGACTGGACGTTCCGGGTATCGGAAGACGGCGACGTCTGGGTGGACGTCACGACCTTCACCCTGGCTTTCCCGGCTGCTGAAGTCGGATTCTATGCCGGCAATGCGGACCTCAACCACGCCTACACGGCGGTGGCGGACTACTTCATGAATGTGGATTGTCCCGAGTTCATTCAGCCGTGCGATCAGTTTGAACACTTCGTGTTGGACTGGAGCCAGTACCCGCAACTTAACCCGAATCTGCCGGGCGAAGTCTATCCGCATATTACCACGGTTACCGGGGTCGACGGCTCGCCGGTGGACGTGACGGTGACCGTGATTCGTCCGCCGCGGGACGCCAATCAGGTGAACACGCCGGGCGTCACGGATTTCCCGGGCACGGTGGACGTGTACACACCGACAGCGGAAACCTACCGCTACTGGCGGCCGGACGATGATGAGATCGATACGTTGGTCTTCACGTTTTCGGAGCCGGTATATCTCGACCGGTTCATGTTCGGCGGCCAGCGGCCCGTGACGACGGCGCATCGCGCCTATGCCGAGATCACCTTCTGGGACGGTCCCGACGGTACCGGCAATAGAGTCATCAGCCAACTGCCCGATCCGGGCGGCATCGCTTACATCGACACCGGCGACCCGTTGGCGGCCGCGATCAACGTGTTGCAGGATCGCGGGTTGCAATCCTCGTTCCTGTCGACGGACCACACGTACGCCATGGCGTCGCGCGATCCGTCCTTCCCGCCGCGTCCCTGGACGGCGCTGCAAATGGGTGGAGCCAAGGTGCATAGCATCACCTGGTCCATGTACGTGTCCGCGGAAGATGTGTCCCCGTATGGCGACGGGTCGCTGGACCTGGACGTACCCCGCGCGAACACGGAAAAGACCGGCGCGGTCTCCGGGTACATCAGTGGATTTGATTTCGCGGTTTGTGTGGATGGACGCTACACGGCGGATGTCGGTATCACCAAAGGGGTGGAACCGACACCGGTCGGCCGCAAGAAGTGGAACATTCCAATATCCAAAGGCGAACAGTTCGTGTCCGGCGATTACTGGTTGCGACTCGAATACGACGAGCCGAGCTTCGACGTGTGGGGGCCGGGCAACCTCAAGTCGGGCATCCATCTGGATGACGACTGGCATCATGTCGTCGGCCGCTTCACCTACGGCGAGCACCCATGGGGATCGAAGACGGAGACAAACAAGCACAAACTGGAAATCCTGATCGACGGGGTGGTTGTGGCGACGCGGTACAATAACGGCACGCCCGTTCCGTCCGATGCGTCGGTGTTCCTCGGATCCTATCTGGGTGACCGTCACTATTTCGACGGCTACATGGATGAGGTACGCTTCTCGCGCATCGCGCGCAGCGATGCGTGGCTGCATGCCACCCACGCCAATGTCATGGATCCCGCCGATTTCGTCGTCATTGGCGCCGAAGAAACCGGAACGCAGCCGGACTTCGCTTTCCAGCGTACATTGACCGTGTCCGGCGCGGAGGTGCTCGAGCCTCTGGCCGACTTCCCCGTGCTGGTCAACACCGCGGCGGCGTTCCTGATGGATGATGTGGCGACGGCCACAGGCGACGACCTGTTGTTCACCGATACGGCGGGGAACCCCTTGCCGCATGAAATCGAACGATATCACCAAGCCGCGGGGCGTCTGGTCGCTTGGGTCCAGGTCCCGCTGCTGAACGACGGCGCGCCGACGGACTTCCTGCTGCATTACGGTAATCCGGCGCCGCCGCCTGCGGCGTTTCCGCCCTCGGCGGTATGGGACGATGATTTCGTGATGGTGCATCACCTGAACGAGACAAGCGGCAACGTGCTGGACTCCACGACCTACGGCAACGACGGCGTGGTCAACGGAGCGACACCGACCTTGTTCGGCATCGCCAACGGCGCCTATCGTTTTAACGGTATCGATAACGATATCGAGATTCCGGACGACCCCTCCCTGCATCTGAACTCCGGCGATTTCACGATCGAAGGATGGTTTGCGCGACGGGCCGTCCCGGCGGACGGGCGGTTCACGATCACCGTGACCAATCACGGACCGGACCCGGCGCTGGACGTCGTCGTATTGGATGAATTGGAACCGGACTTCACGCTGGTGAACGCCGAAATGACGCAGGGCCTGTTCTTTATGCCGCCGGGCGAGTGGCAGGTGGGCCGACTGGAACCCGGCGAGTCCGCGACCCTGTGGATCGACTTCCTGAAGAATTATGATCAGGACCTGACCAACACGGCTTCCATCGTGTCCGCGGCGTCACACGATCCGAACCCGGACAACGACACGGCTTCCGTGGTGGTGGGGGATATGACCTACACACCGGTCCAACCGTGGATGAAACCGGACTTCGTCGTCACGGACGTGGTGCTTGATCCGGTCCCGGGCGTAACGGGTGCGGTGTTCAATGCGCATGTGACGATCCTGAACCAGGGCGATATCCCGGGCGATGCGGGCACGTTGCGGGTGTACTTGAGCGCGCCGGCGGCCATGGCGGCGGGTACGCCGGGCGCGGCGGACCTTGCGGCGGGCGTACTGGCGGTAAATGAATCGAAGACGCTCACGTTCACGGGCTTGACGGCGCCGGCCGCTGCGGGCACCTATCATTTCCGCGCGTTCGTCAACGCCGATCATGACACCGACGAGAAGAGCTTCGGCAACAACCAGAAGACGCACACCTACACGCTGTATGCTGCGGGCGCCGCGCCGGATCCCGATCCGGATCCGGATGATCCGCCCTCTTGGAAAAAGCCGGACTTTATTGTCACGGACATTGTGCTTGATCCGGTACCCGGTACGACCGGCGAGGTCTTCAACGCGCACGTCACCGTAGAGAATAAAGGCGACATTCCGGGCGACGGCGGTGTGTTGCGCGTGTTTGTCAGCCAGTCAACGGCCGCTGTGGCCGGACAGAGCGCTGACGGTCAGCAGAGCGTGGGCGCGTTGGATGTCGATGAGGCAAAGACCTTTATCTTCACGGGATTGGATGCAGCGGCGACAACCGGCACGCACCATTTCCGTGCGTTCGTCAACGCCGATCACGACACCGACGAGAAGAGCTTCGGGAACAACCAGAAGACGCATACCTACACGCTACACGCTGCGGGAACCGCGCCGGATCCCGATCCGGACCCTGACCCCGATCCCGATCCGGGTTATCCGAGTTGGATGAAGCCGGACTTCATCGTGACGGAAGTCGTGATGGATCCAAAACCCTCTGTCGTCGACGCCGAATTCACGGCCCACGTAACGGTGAAGAATAAGGGCGACATTCCGGGCGATGG
>SKZA01000048.1 GCA_007127595.1 Kiritimatiellia bacterium | reverse complement strand
GCGTGATATGGCCGCCGGTTTCAATGAACCGCTCGCGGATCTGATCAAGTTCGGAGGACACGGGGAAGGAGAAGGGTTCGGGGTTCGGGGTGACGCGCCGACGATCTTGAGAGGGGCCGACTCCGGGGTTTTCGGTGTTGGGTTCTCGGTGTTTGAGATGAGGCGCCGATGATGGCTGGGCGACAGACAAATCGAAGATCGGCAATCGAAAATCGAAAATTTCAGACTTCGTCCCCGTCACTTCCCGCGGCAAGACGGAAGGCGACCGGCCGGTACAGGTTGTCGGCGAACGTCCATTTCGTTCAATTCATTTTGAACATAACAGATTTTGCGCGGCGGGCAAGAGAAAACGGGGGTCAGGGCGTATCCTGTGTTTGGCGGCGGGCGAGGTCGCGTTGGATCAGGCGGATATTGAGCTGAACCACGGGGTCGCGCGAATCTATGGTGCGCGCATATTCGAAAGCGGCCAGCGCTTCCTCCAACCGCCCCATCTGGCGTAGTTGCAATCCGAGCTGGCGAGCATAGAACATGTTGCTGGGCCAGTATTCGACCGTGCGGCGCAAGTAATCCAGCGACTTCTCTTCTTCGCCGGCCATGAACCAGCTTCGGCCGATGCCGTACACCACATTCATATCAAGCGGATTATGCGCGTAAGCGCGTTTGTAATGCGCCAAGGCTTCCCGGACCTTTTCCTCGCGGTATTCCGGGTCGCGAATCCAGAAGGCTTCACGACGCGCCAAGTCGCCCAATTCCAAGTGCGCCAGCCAGTAGGACGGGTCAATACGGGCGGCACGCGTGAAATCGGCGCGCGCCTCATCGTACAGCCGCATGGTGTGCAAGTTGATCCGGCTCACCTTTTCTTCCCCGACACGCACCAAAGCGCCTGAAACGCCGGCCTGCAACGACAAGACCGCCGCCACCAAGCAAGCCACGCCGGCCAGCGCGGCCACAGGCATCCATACAAAGAGGGACGGCTTTCGCGCTTTTAATGCGCCGGACGCGAACAGCCCCCCCATGGTAACGCCGCCAAACAGAATAAGAAAATGACATAGGGAAAATATGTGCAGGTTGAAATCGAACATGGCATGACCCAACGCCGCAGCGATGGCGCCCATGAATCCGGCGACGAGATACACGTCTCGCTCACGCTCAAGCCGCCGATAGAGAAACAGGCAGCGCACGACCACCGCGCCGAAGACCAGCATCATGAGAAAGAATCCGACCAGGCCATAGTCCGCCCATAAATGCAGATAATCGTTGTGCGCGAAATCCAACCACATGTCCTCCGTCCATGTCTTGTACGGGATATGCGTCCAGCGATAGTTTCCGACGCCGTGTCCGAAGAGAGGACGATCGCGGATCATATCCCATGTATCCTCCCACATGAGGATGCGATGGCCCGCCGTGCCTTCGATGGCCAGCGCATCATGTAACCGCTGCTTGAACATGGGCGACGTCGCCCACAGCGCCCCAAAAAGCGACCCGAAAATGAGTGGAAGCGCGACCAGCGCGATGAGGAATGCGCGTACGCTTCTCCGCCACACGACCATGAGCACGAAGACGGATAATCCCGTTACGGCCCCGACCCACCCGCTGCGCGACTCGGAAAGGAAGAGCACAGGAAGCGCGATGATAAAGACATACCCAGCCAGCAGGCGCAGCAAGGGGCCCGCCACGCGCATCGGCACGATGCATGCCGCCAGGCAGAGCAGCGTACCCAGATAGGCACCGAAAAGGGCGGGCGCGCGAAACGTTCCGCTGGCGCGCATGCCGTACTGTTCATGGCGCTCCATATGCAACACCATGGTCGATCCGCGCATATGCTGCACGATGGCATATAGCACGATCAACATCCCCAGGAAGAGCAGTATGCCCAACAAGATGCGCCATCGCCTGTAGCGCGATGCCCATTCCGTCCACGCCCAAAAGGCAACGACATAACTTCCTATCTTCAGGATTTCAAATCGCGCCTCATGCGCTACAGGTGCGAAGGGATACAGGATCAGCGCGTACAACAGAAACAACAGAAACATCCATCCGCCGGGCGGAACCTTCCATTCCGCCAGTTCCCGATCGAGGAAGGGCCGCAGCACATAGAGGAAGGCGCCTAGATAGACGAGCACCATCAAGGAGCCGGCCGACCAATTCTTTACCGCGCCAAACAGAACGACGCCCACGGTCGATGCCGACAGCAGGAGGAGGATGGCCACCCATTCATAGATGGAGCGACGTGTCGATACGGGAAGGGTATGCCGACGGCGCCGGCGTTGAGGAGCGGGCAATGACGGATCCGCCGCCAACTCAGAAGATACTCCGAGGAACAATGATTACATCGCCGGCCCTTACGTCCAGATCCTGCTCGGGATTCTGCTCCATTTGGCGGGCGTTCTCGACCATCGTTTCCCCCGCTCGGATAATATTGATTCGACGCGGGTTCGCGAACTCCGTATAGCCACCCGCTGCGGCAATCGCCTTGAGAATCGTCATGCCGGCGGTCAACGGGAAACGTCCGGGGTTCCGCACCTCGCCCCGAACGAAGTAGTGCTGCATCGGGAGAATGACGTTGACGGTGATCTGTCGATAGATGCGCTCTTCAATGTACCTGTCCTGAATGAGGCGCTGTAATTGGGACGGGGTCAATCCCTCCGCCCTGATTGGCGGAATGAATGGCAAATTGATATAGCCCTGATCATCGACCACGAGTTCGTGATTGTCCGACTCGGGAATTCCCCGCAGTTGAATGATCAGCGGATCCCCGTTGCGTAGCCGATAGCCGGTGCCGGTAACGGGGGCATAGTTGTCGAACTCGCCCGACGCACTGTCCGGGTCGGTCGGCTGCGCGAACAGGCCGGTCCCGGCCGTTGGCTGAACATCGGCAACTTCGAGGACGGCCGGCTCCCGTGCGGCGGGCGTGGCCACGGGCGAAGGGCGGGCGACCCGCGCGGGAGCGCGATCTACACCCGTTTGGCGCGCTGCCGGGCGACTGACGCGCTCGCGTTCGGCGCGGTCCGGGCCGCGCACCGACTCCTGCGATGGCGGCGGAGTGTAGACATAAGCCGGCGGCCGGCCTGATGTGCAGGAAATCGCTACGACAAGGGCGGCGATGAAGGCCAGTCCGGACGGAATCCAACTACGAGCAAACGACATGTGCGGCTAATCCCTAAAGGTTAGAATGAATCATTCTTTTTACCCGCACCGGCCAACGCCATCTCTTCCGGTTTGTCGGGGATATCTTCCACCTGTCCGGGATAGGAGTAGTGCGAGTGATAGTAGTAGTAATAATCATCCCGCAGGATGTTGATATTGTTCAGTACCACCCCGACGGGATTGGCGCCGACATTGTCGAGAATGCGCCTGGCGCGGGACGAGATGGCCCGCGGGTACTTGCGATACTGCACGATCAGCATCACCCCGTCCATCTCGCTCGCGAGAATGGACGCATCGCTAACCCCTACAATGGGGGGCGAGTCGAAGAAGACAAAGTCATAACGCGTCTTCAAGTTCTTCACGAGTTCGCGCATGCGCTGCGCTTCCAACAATCCAACGGAAGAACGCGGCAGCTTGCCGCTCGGCAGGAAGTGCAGGTTCGGCACGGAAGTGGCCTTGATCGTTTCTTCGATCGGCACATCGCGTAACAGCACATTGGTCAACCCAAAGGAGTTGCTCATGCCGAGGAATGTGTGCTGCACGGGGCGCCGGAGGTCGGAATCGACAATCAAGACCTTGTCACCCATCTGCGCACAAACATAAGCCAGGTTGAACATGGTGGTGGACTTTCCTTCTCCCACACCTCCGCTGACAAACGTGTACGCGCCGCCCATCATGCCCTTGTTGCTGAACTTCAGGTTCGTCCGTAACACCCGATACGCCTCGGCATGCGGACTCTCCGGCCCCTCCTCAATGAGAGGCCGCACCTTCTGAGGGATGATCCCCAGGACCGGCAAACTGAGATATTGCTCAACGTCATCCACGGTCTTCACGGAAGTGTCGAGATACTCGATGAAGTAGGCCAGCCCAATGCCGGCTGTCAGGCCAATCAGCAGGCTCAAGACAATGTTCAGCGTAAAGCGCGGACTGACGTGCCGACTCTGCGGTTCCGCCCGGTCCACGATATCCACGGGCGTACGCGGCACCTGTAGTTCGATACCTTCCTGCGCGATCCGCGCGCGTAGCGCCTGGAAAATGTCGCGTTGCAGGCGCACTTCCCGTTCGGCCTTCTCGAACGGCAGAAAACGCTCGCGTTCGGCTTCGATATCGGCCGCGCGAGCCATTTCCAGTTCTTCTGATATCGTCTCGTACTTCGCGCGCGATACTTCATAGTCCGCGCGCAATCCTCGTTTCAGTCCGGACAATGCATCGGCAATCTGTTGTTCGAGCTCCACGCGGGCGGCCACGATGCGCCGTACATCCGGATGATTCTCCCCATAGTTTTCCAGCTTCAAGCTCAAGTTGACCTGCACATCGATCAACTGCCGCCGCAACAGGGCCAGGGCGGGATCGTTGACAATGTAGGTCGAGGCGGTCAGGAGCTCATCGCCTTCGAGGGCGTCTAACTGGTCGAAGCGCGCTTTGCGCGTAAGCATATCCACGCGCGCCCCCACGCGATCGCCTTCCAGCTGTTGCAGACGAATCTTATCCACCTGAATACCGCCCCGTTCGCGCACGCCGATCATGGTCACGCCCAGCTCTTCACGGCGCCGTTCCAATTCATCTTCCGCCCGCTCCAAAATCGCTTTTTGCTTCTCCAACTCATTCTGCAGGGCTTCCAAGCCGCCGCTGATCATGCGCCGCGTTTGCGCCAGACGGCTCTCGCGATACACCTCGGCGATCTGGTTCGCAATCCGCGCCGCTTCGTTCGCGTCCGGCCGGTACACGCGAATGGCAATGAGGCTCGTGTCGCGGTGTTGCTCGACGCGCACCGCGCCGCGCAGGATACGGACCGCATCTTCCATGCGAAGCGGCGAGCCGTCGGCGGTCATCTCCCGCCCCCACTCGACATGCAGATTCAGGTCCCGGATCACCTGCTGCAGGATCGTGCGCGACTGGATAATTTCGAATTCGGTTCGCAGAAAGAAGGGGTTATAGGCGGGCATGTTTTGGCGGGTGAACACATCGACATCGAGCGAGTCCTGCTTCACCTCGATGCGGGTTTCGGCCATGAAGATCTTCGGCAGCGTAAACGTGTAGGCCGCGCCGGTAATCACGACCAGCAGGGTCACGGCCAGAATGATTTCCTTGCGGGACCGAATGACCCGCCAATAATCCAGAAAATGCAACGAACTGTCTTGTGAGTTATCCATAGCCGCTCAATCCTGCGCCTGTACGTACCACCCCCGCCGGGGAACAGATCCGGCGAGGGTTTATTCCAAACAACGTAACGCCTCGCAAGGTCTTTGCAAGACGGGGCTCGACATGGGCGCTAAGCGTTAGAGCTGGGTCTTCCAGCCGATGTTGATGCGGTTCCGGTCGAAGTCCTGTCGCAGATCGGAATCGAGCGTGGTGAACTGCCAACCGGCCTCGAGCCAGTTTGAACGATTCACGCGGTAGGTCACCCGCGCGCTCAACTGAATAATGTCCTCCGACCCGTCGCCAAACTCAATGTCGGCCTCTGCGGCTTCGGCAAAGACCGCGTCTTCGGCTTCGTATTTGGCATAGATGTAACTGCCCGCCACGTTCACGGAAACGCGCGCCGTAATGTCGTGCGCCACCCCGACATAGAACCGGGTGCGTTCCTGGTTGGCATAAGGAAAGATGTCGGCTTCAAGCATAGAGTAGCCAAGACCGAGCGTCACGCGGGTGGCCGGACTGGGTACAAGCGTCGCGGACATATCGACATACGGCGCACTATCGGAGGAAAGACCCGACGCGCTGTAATCCTTGTACTGATAGCCCGCACGCGCATTCCCCAGCACGTTCGGCGAAAACATATGCTCGGCGCCCAGACCGAAATAATAGCTGTCTGAGCCGCGATCCACTGCGTCGTAATCGATGGTTTCAAAGCGCGTATCCACCGAAACGGCGGTTTCCGCGATGATATTATGGCGATAGGTCAAACCCGCGACAAACATATCAAAGTCTTCGACACGAGCGATGTCGGACTTGTCGTACCGTAGGAGGTCATAACGCCCCGAGCCCTCCACACGTCCGACCGGAGTGACCTGATAGCTGACGGTACCCAATGCGGAGTTGTAGATGAAGTCGCTACGCTGCCGGATGACCGTACCGCGCTCAATGGCTTCCGGCAATTCGGCATAGCGAAAGGTGTTCTTGATGCCCAAGGCCACCCGCGGCGTGAATTTATGATTGAAGATAAAGTCCAGGTCATGGTGCAGATCCGTGGACCCTTCGCGGCGATTTTCCCACCACACAAACGACGGCTTGTAGCGAACGCTGACGAAGGTGTTTTCGAGGTTGAAATTAACGAGGAACTCAACCTCCTCAATGATCTTGAAACTGCTTGTGGTGTCGCGTTCCGTTTCTCGAATATTGTCATCGTATTCCAAGCGCAAGCGGTTGTGTATCAGATAATTTCGCGCCCCTTCACGAGCCAGGACCGAAGCCGGTAGCGCCATACTTATCGCCAACGCGGCGAATCCAATTGTCTTCCATTTCATTCAAGTACCTCCTGAGGCAAAAACTCTTATTCCATCGTTTGTTTAGAGGTTGAAATTAGATCGGCGTCGGGCGCGGCGGACGGCGCGGCACGTCTGGAATCGCAACCACCACGTCCACGACTTCCGGCAATGTAACCGGGCGCTGCGAAACAAGGAAGGCCACATCCGTGCCCATTTC
>SKZA01000074.1 GCA_007127595.1 Kiritimatiellia bacterium | reverse complement strand
GGGAACGTTGCCGGTCGGCCGGCTATTGCTCTTGGATTACGACGAATTCTATGAACGTCGTACCGGCGACATGAACGCGCGGCGCGCGAATTACGCCATGGGATGGGGCCTGATCTATTACCTGCGTAAAGGCGCACCGATCGAACCGGATAATCGGTATGAGGAAATCATTGCCCGTTACGAAGACGCTCTATGGGAAACGCGCGATGAAGTGGCGGCCACGCGCAAGGCGTTCGAAGGCGTGGACATGCGCGCGTTTTCGGCATCGTTGACGGATTTCTGGTTGTCGGATCGGCGTCGGCATCGCGCGCGCCGGAACCATGACTTGCTATAAGCTGTCCCGATCCTCGTCTTCGAAGGTCACATCAAGGAGGCGCGGCCCACCGACACGGATGCCAATGAGTCCGATGGGCGCCGTGACCGCGATCGCCAGTACGGCCAAGGCAAGGATGACTTCGCCACCGGGCAGTCCCATAGCCAGGGGGACGCTGCCCAGCGCCGCCTGCACGGTGGCCTTCGGCAGATAGGCCAGGATACAGAAGACCCGTTCCTTGGCGTTGAACGTTGAGCGCCATGTGGCGATCCATACGCCCGTCGATCGCGCCAGCATGCCCATGAAAATAACCAGCAGTGCCATGGGACCGGCTTCCCAAGCCACGTGAAGGTCCACGGCCATGCCGATCAGGACGAACAGAATGATTTCCGCGAAGACCCAGATCTTGGCGAGCTTGCCCGCAATCTCATGAGCGACATGTTCGGCGCGCTCCAACAGGATGAAGCCCATCGTCATGATGCCCAACAAGGCGGCGCTATGCAGCCAGTCGCCCGCCTGCACCAGCAATACCGAAATCATGAGCACGATCAGGACCTTTTCCGTAGCGCGCACATCGCGATGGCGTCTACGAAACCAGGCCGCCAGCAGATAACCGCCCACGATGCCCGGCAGAATGCCGACGATGAGCGCCACCGGAGCGCCCAGCAAGGCCTCGGCCATGACAAACTCGCCCGTACCGGCCATGCGAAGGAATAGGGCAAACACCGTAATGGCCAGGACATCATCGACGGAAGCTCCAGCCAAAATGGCGGTCGGCACTTCATTGCGGCGTCCGTACCCTTGCTGATCCAGGTTCAACATGGCCGGCACGACCACCGCCGGCGATACAGCGGCCAGCATGAAGCCGGTCAATGCGGCGACGGTCCACGGAAAATCGAAGATGAAACGTACAGCGATCATGACCGCCACGCCCTCCAGGAGACACGGGATAATCGCCAAACGTAAGGCGACGCCGCCCACTCTGTTCAAGGTACTGCGTCGAATACCCAGGCCGGCCCGCAACAGAATGACAATGAGGGCAAAGGTTTTGAGAAACGGTTCGAGTTCGACGAGGCCCGATGGCCATTCCTTCGGTCCCAGCGTGCCGATGAGCAGTCCGCATACCAACATGCCCAGCACGGCGGGTAGGTGCAGGCGGCCGAACAGGCGGCCGAAGAACCACCCGCCCAAGAGAATCAACACGATCGTGACGTTAAAGGTCATGCATACAGTCTTAAGCGAATGCTTGAAGAGGAGCAACTATGTTGTTGCCTTACTCTCAGCGATGGGCGTATAGGTTTCTCGCGATAACGGGCTGCTCACATTAATCGGAAGGGAACCTTATGGAAAATATATTGGATACGCTGCTGGAGTATGGGGCGATTTACGGAATTCGCGTTTTGGGCGCGATCCTGATCTTATTCATCGGGCGCTGGATTGCCGGCTTGCTGCGGCGCCTGGTTGAACGGACGATGAACAAGAGTCAGGTGGACGCGACGTTGGTCAAGTTCACGGGGAACCTTGTTTTTGCGATCCTGATGGTCGTGGTTGTGCTGGCGGCCTTGAACCAGATCGGGGTGCAGACGACCTCGTTTATCGCCATCATCGGCGCCGCCGGCTTGGCCGTGGGCTTTGCTCTACAGGGTTCGCTATCGAATTTCGCCGCCGGCGTTATGTTGATCGTATTTCGCCCCTTCAAGGTCGGCGACTTCATTCAGGGTGCGGGCGAAGCGGGTATTGTCGAAGAGATTGCGCTGTTCACGACGCAGCTGCGCACACCGGACAATAAGACGATTATTGTGCCCAACTCGAAGATTACAGGGGATAACATTACCAACTTTTCCGCCAAGGATACGCGGCGGGTCGATCTGGTGATCGGCGTCAGCTATCAGGACGACCTGAAGAAGGTTAAAACGGTGCTCACCGATATCCTCGAAAAGGACGAACGCATCTTGAAGGATCCCGCTCCGACGATCGGCGTAGTGGCGCTGGCTGATAGCAGTATCGACTTTGCCGTTCGTCCGTGGGTCAAGGCCCCGGATTACTGGGGGGTGTACTTCGACACGCTGCAGACGGTGAAAGAGCGGTTCGATGCGGAAGGGATTTCCATCCCGTTCCCACAACGCGACATTCACGTTTATCGAGATGAGTCGAGCTTGGCTGCTTCGGCTTAACTCTCCCAGAACGCTTTCAGCTTGCCGATGCCTTCGCGGATACGGTCCACGTCGATGCCCGAATAGGCGAATCGAATGAAGACGCGATCTTCGCCCGGCAACGGTTTGCCGAAATGGCTGCGTGAACAGAACGACACACCGGTTTGCTTCAACGCCTCCGTGCGCAGGTCCGCCTGCGAGCTGTACCCTTTTCGCTCGTACACGCCGGTGACGTCCGCAAAGAGGTAGAAGGTTACGGGCGCCTTGTAAACGGACACCCCTTCGATGTCATTGAGCAGGTCGACCAGCACGTCGCGCCGTTCCTGAAGCACTTGGATGATTTCCTCGTGCCCGGATTGGTCGCCCTTCAGGGCTTCCACACCCGCATGTTGAATGAAGGTGGTGGTGCAGGATTCGTAGTTGACGTTCAGTTTGTTGAATACGTCGATGACTTCCTTTGGGCCGAGTGCGCCGCCGAGGCGCCAGCCCGTCATCGCGTACTTCTTCGAGAACGTGTAGGCGATGATCGTGCGCTCCTGCATACCGGGTAGGCTCGCAATGCTCTTGCTCTTCCCGGTGTAGCGAATGTCGAAATACGGCTCGTCGGAGAAGACAAAGAGGTCATGTTTTTGCGCCAAATCGGCCAGCCACTGCATTTCGTCATCGTCTGATTCCGCGCCGATGGGGTTCTGACCGTTGTTGTAGTAGATCAGGCGCGTCCGCGGGGTGATCGAGGATTCGACCTTTTCGCGGTCGATCATGAAACCTTTATCGGTCGGGACGTAGCCGTAGGGCACCGCCACTCCGCCCAGATACTCGATCTGCGATTCGTAAATGGGATAGCCCGGATTCGGGTAGAGCACTTCGTCGCCCTTGTCCATGAGGGTCATGAGGAATTTTCCGATGGACGGCTTGCCGCCCGGTTGCACGGAGACCTGTTCAGGGGCGTAGGTGATGCCGCGGGCCTTGCCCACATCTTCGGCCAGCGCGGCGCGTAGTTCGGGAATACCGGGTGCGGGACCGTAGCCCGTCTTGCCGTCCAGCATGGCCTTGTACCCCGCCTCAATAATGTTGAGCGGGGTGCGGATATTCATGTCCCCAAGATGAAAGGGAAACACATCGTTTCCTTGATCGGCCCATGCGCGCGCATCCGCGGATACGGCAAAGGCGGTTTCAGTTCCCAGTTTCGCGATTCGCTTGGCCAGCTTGATACTCATACCGTTGCTCCTTTCTAAAAACGTTCAATGGTAACGTAAACGGCCCATAAGGCAACCAAAACAGGGAGGAATACGCAAAGAACGTGCCGGTATGCCGCGGGGAATCGGTGATGTGCGCCTGTGGAATTTATAGTTGGACGACCACCCCGTGGCCGACTATTCTGCGCGGCACAGTACCCGTGCGTTACACGTCGTCCCAAGGAGAGGTTATAAATGGAACAGCTGCAATCCGTCCTGAATCAAATCAACTCCTTCGTCTGGGGTTCGTTTCTACTCATCCCGCTGTTGTTGCTTACCGGGTTGTATTTGACGATCCGCCTGCGCGGTCTGCAGTTCAGGGTGCTCGGCCATGCCCTGTGGCTGGCATTGTTCTGGCGGCACGAACACCACAAGGCAACGGGCGATGTCTCACACTTCCAGGCGCTGGCGACGGCGCTGGCGGCCACCGTCGGCGTGGGCAATATCGCCGGGGTAGCAACGGCCATCGGCATCGGCGGGCCGGGCGCTTTGTTCTGGATGTGGATGACCGGTCTGGTGGGGATGGCGACGAAATACGCCGAGGCCCTGCTGGGTGTGAAGTATCGGCGCCCCGACGCGCGGGGCCAGCAAACCGGCGGGCCGATGAACTACCTGAAGTACGGGATCGGGGGTGTCTTGGGCGGTACGCTCGGGACGGCCTTCGCCATATTTGGTGCGATCGCCGCTTTCGGCATCGGAAATATGGTGCAGGCGAACACGGCGGCGGGACAATTGCATGCCACCTGGAACATCCCGCCGGCATCGAGCGGCTTGGTCATGGCCGTGATCGCGGCCGTCGTTATTATCGGCGGGATCAAGAGTATCGCCCGCTTTGCGGCGGGCATCGTGCCTTTGATGTGTGGACTCTATATCGTGAGCTGCCTGACGGTCCTGGTGGTTTTCGCTGATCAGTTGCCGGGCGCTATTGCGCTGGTATTTGCCGATGCGTTCAGCGGCACGGCGGCGGTGGGCGGTTTCGCCGGCTCGGCGGTGATCCTGGCCATTCAGATGGGCGTGGCGCGAGGAATCTTCTCTAACGAATCCGGTCTGGGCACCGGCGCTATCGCGGCGGCGGCGGCGATCACCGACAAACCGGTACGCCAAGCCATGGTGTCTATGACCCAAACCTTCATCGATACCTTGGTGATCGTCACCTTAACGGCCCTGGCCATTATTACGACCGGCGCCTGGATGGAGGACGAGCGTGGGTCGCGGATGACGGCTTGGGCGTTGAACCAGGCGTTAAGCGGCAATTGGGGGGAGTATATGGTGACGGTCGGCGTCTCGCTCTTCGCCTTCAGCACGCTGATCGGCTGGTGTTACTACGGCGAACGTTGCATCGAGAGTCTGGTCGGGCGCGGCGGGGTGGTGCCGTACCGGATTTTGTTTTCGGTGTTGATCTATTTCGGCGCAGTGCTCTCGCTCGACATCGCATGGACATTCTCTGATATCGCCAACGGCCTGATGGCATTGCCCAACCTGATCGGCCTGTTGTTGCTTTCCGGCGTCGTGGTCAAAGAGACGAGGGAATACTTCGCCCGGGAAGATTGGCGCGACACGGACTGAACGGGAAAACACCCTGTTCCTTTACCTATCTCAAATCTCTCCGGCGACCTTGTGTAGCCGGAAGAAGCGTTATGGGAAGACGCCGCTTTTCCCCAAACTTCCGTTCCAGTCAATTGGAAACTCTGCGGTTGCGGAGGGCATTGTTCCATGGCATAGTTGAATCTTGTACCGGACCGTAAGGGACGAACAATGGAGGATTGACGTCATGCCAGTGAAGGAATTGGGAACGTTGCATTCGGTGGGGAAGGGTATCGCCCGGATTGACGCGGACGAGAAAGTGCGTGGCAAGGCCCAATATGCGGACGATTTGCATGTGCCGGGTGCCTGGTACGGTCATGTGGTGCGCTCCCCGGTTTCCCGTGGACGCCTGCGCGGCCTGCGAATGGACTCCGATTTTGACTGGAGTCAGGTGGTCGTGGTTACTCCCGAGGACATCCCCGGCAACAATATCGTGGACATGATGGGCCGGGACATGCCCTTCATCGCACACGACGAAATCCAATATCTGGGCGAGCCGGTCGCCTTGGTCGCCGCCCAAACACGGCATCTGGCGCGTGTCGCGGGAAGCCATATTCACCCTGATATCGAGGAGTTGCCCCCGCTGCTGACCCTGCAGGAAATGGTCGCTCAATATAAGGAAGACCCTTCCAAGTTGTACGAACTGGCCGCGCAGACGATCCGCAAGGGAGATGCGGACAAGGCGGTGGATGAAGCCGATATCGTGATGGAACGCGAATACAGCGCGGGCCATCAGGAACAGCTTTACATCGAGCCGCAAGGGATGGTCGCCATTCCCGAATCGGACGGGACCATGTTTGTTCATGGCAGCATGCAGTGTCCGTATTATATCAATCCGGAATTGTGCGAGACGCTGGACATTCCGCCGGAGAAATTGCGCGTCAAACAGTCCGCGGTAGGCGGTGCCTTCGGCGGCAAGGAAGAGTTTCCGACCCTGTTGGCCGGTTACTGCGCGCTCCTTGCGCTTAAGGCGAAACGTCCGGTGAAGATCATCTACGACCGGAACCAGGATATCCTCTTCTCAACAAAGCGACATCCGTCCTGGTCGCGTTACCGCGTGGGATTGAACAAGGACGGGACCATCCAAGGGATTCGCTGCGAGTTTCTCCTGGACGGTGGCGCATACACCACCTTGAGTCCCGTCGTCATGTATCGCGGCATTCTGCATGCGGCGATGGGTTATCGCTGCGACAACGTGTCCATCGATGGACATGTGTATCGAACCAACACGTTCCCGAACGGCGCCTTTCGTGGGTTTGGCGCGCCGCAAGCCCTGTGGGCGTGGGAATCGATGATCGATGAATTGGCGGAAGCATGCGGCATGACGCCGCACGAGTTTCGTCTTAAGAACTGCCTGCATCAGGGCGACATCACGCCGACCGGCGGATTGCTTCGCGACAGCGTGGGTTCACCCGAAGTGCTGGAGAAGTCCTTGGAGCGCTGCAACTTCACGGAAAAATTCAAGCAATGCAGTCATGGACGTCGTGGCGAGAAGAAATGGTACGGAATCGGCGTTTCCTTCTTTGC
>SKZA01000255.1 GCA_007127595.1 Kiritimatiellia bacterium | reverse complement strand
CCCCGAACTGAAAGTACTCGACTGCACCATTCGCGACGGGGGTCTGATCAACGACTCTCAGTTTACGGACGACGAGGTCAAGGCCGTATACGAAACCTGTGTCGAGGCGGGCCTCGATTACATGGAAATCGGATACATGAACTCCACCGAGGTCTTTCCGAAAGATCAATACGGCCCGTGGCGCCATTCCGCCGAGGAAGACCTGCGCCGCGTCGTGGGCGATCACTCCTTCGAGAACACCGGCCTGAAGCTCTGCGCCATGCTGGATGCGGGCGGGAAGAGCGATTGGCAACATCAGCCACTCCCGCGAAAGGACAGCGTGCTCGACATGTTACGGATCGCCTGCTACGCATCGCAAATCGCCGAGGCGGTCGAAATGCTTCATCACGCGCACGAACTCGGCTACGAAACCTGCCTGAACATCATGGCCATCTCCACCGTCAAGGAGGTGGAGATCGATCAGGTACTGGAGATCGCCAAACAGACGCCCGTTGAAGTCGTCGTCGTCGTGGATAGTAACGGCAATCTGTACCGGGAACAGGTGGACTTTCTCGTGCGCAAGTACATGAAGGCGCTTGAAGGCACCGGGAAGGAAGTCGGTATGCATGCGCACAATAACCTGCAACTCGCATTCGCCAATACCATCGAAGCGATCATCCTGGGCTCGAACCGCGTGGATTCCACCATGCTCGGCCTCGGACGCGGCGCGGGCAATTGCCCCACGGAACTGCTGCTCGGCTTCCTGCGCAACCCGAAATTCAAATTGCGGCCCGTGTTGAAATGCGTGCAGGAAACCATTCTGCCCCTCAAGAAAAAACTCGATTGGGGCCCGTCTATTCCCTACCAGATCACCGGCCAGATGAACGCGCATCCGCGCTACGCCATGGCCTTCCGGGATGGGGACACCCCCGACGATTATGTCGCGTTTTATGACCAGATGATGAGTGAAGAATAAGAAGTAAGAAGTAAGAAGTAAGACGTAAAACGTAAGAAGTAAGAAGTTGTACGTCACCCGCGCCAACTGATGCCCTGAGACATTCCACCTCTTAAGTTCTACTTACTACTTCTTACGTCTTACGTCTTACTTCTTACTTCTTACTTCTTACGTCTTACGCTCCAAGCGACCACCGCCGCCGCGACCACCATCAGCAGCGAAAGCAACTGCCCTTGCGTCAGCCAGTCGAAATACATGATTTCCGGTTCCCGGAAGAATTCGACGGTAAAACGACCAACCGCATAGAGTAGCAGGAACGCCACACACAAGTGTCCATCCGCCTTGTTCGCCCACGCCGTTTTGCGCAACAGCAGCATCACGCCAAAAAGCAGCAATCCCTCCACGAACGCGGCGTAGAGCTGAGACGGATGGCGTGGCTGCAGGTACCCCGCCTCATACAACCGGAGCGCCTCGACGCGCAGATACGGATGCGGCGGGAACAACCCCGCTTCCTGCGGAAAGAGCACCGCCCAGCGCACGGAGGTGACCCGCCCCCACAGTTCGCCGTTAATAAAATTCGCCAGGCGCCCGAATACGACGCCGATCGGCCCCGCACAAGTCAAACCGTCCAGGACATGCCACACCGGGATACCCCTCGTCCGGGCGAAGAACAGCATGGCCAGAAAGAGGCCGATCATGCCGCCGTGACTCGACATACCGCCGCGCCAGACCTGAAAAATCAGCAGCGGCTCCTCGCGCCACTCCGCGAAATCATAGAACAGGACAAAGCCCAGCCGACCGCCCAGCATGACCCCGATCACAGCATAAAAGATCAGCGTCTGGATGTCGTCCGGCTTCACGCGGTACCACCCTTCCCGCGCCCAGCGCCTGAGCAACAGGTATCCCACCACAAAAGCGGCCACATAGGACAACCCGTACCAACGCACCGCCAACGGTCCCCATAGCTCAACGAGCACCGGATCGATCGTATGGATGTAATAGTCCGTATCCATACGCCAAGGATGCAGCAGCCTGAATCATCGTCGCAACAGAAAAGTCGCAGCAGCCGCAGAGGGCACGCTCCAGTCATTTGATGCTCGTACCCCGGAGAATATGCACCATCGATCGGCCATGATTTCGGTTTGCGTTCTCGGCCGGAATGAGTAGGCTGTGTGCACAGTTCAGGAAAGGAACACCCATGAAAGCGATTCTCTTGAGCGGCCTGCTGGGCGGCTTTATCGTCATAAGTGTCAATCAAGCGCACGGCATCGATCCGCGCGACGTGCCCGCGGACGTCCCGACCGCGTTGGAGCAAAACCCGGAGTACCAATGGACCCCGCTGCATTGGGCCGTTCGCCGGGGAAACATCGAGCGCGTGCGCGAACTCGTCGGACGCGGCAATCTTGAAGCCCGCGATTTTCAGGGGCGCACGCCGCTGCACATCGCCGTCCTTTCCGGCCATGATGATATTGTCGAATTGCTTCTCGCGCGCGGCGCCGATCCCAACGCGCAGGATCAATGGGATGTCACGCCTCTGCGACGCGTGGAATTGATCACGGAACAGCGCGGATGGGATCGTGAAAACATTGCGCGACTACTTCGCGAAGCCGGCGGCGTGAAAAAGGATATGGCCACCGGACGCATTGTCCGCGAAGCGCGAGAAGTACGCCCCGTCCGCGAAGCCGACAAAGCGCCTGCCGCGCCCGAGGTTGAAGAGCCCCGGACGATCAAGTAGCGCTCTCTCCGGCATTGTATCCGCAGCATCCACTTACGTATCCGTTGCGATCTTCAGTCTGCTGCGAGAACGCCCCACGCAGAAGGATGGAGCCGGGTTACACCCCTTATTCAAACTCCGGCTTGCAGAGTTCATAGAAGTTGCAACGGGCACAGACGCGTCGGTCGGGTGTCATGTCCCATTCTTCTTTCGGTAACGGCTTGTTCTTCCGCGCGTCACCATCCAGTAAATAGTCCGCCATGTCGAACGAGGATTCGACGATAAACGCCCGCGCCTCGTCGAGCATGGCGGGCGTGACCGGCTCCATCGCCACCTGCCCCTCTTTAAGGTACTCGATATACACGCGTATATTTTCGGGCGCGACACCGTGTTTGAGATGCGCCCACAAACCGTAGATGGCGAGCTGTTTCATGTGATCGGCGCGGGGCCGGCCCGCTTTCCAATCGTGGATGTGCCAGTCGCCGTTCTGGCGATACACGTAGTCGGGGATGGCGTACACGGTCAGCCCGTCGAGTTCGAACGATTCCATGCGTTCCACGCGCACCTCGTCTTCGGGGCGGACGTTGGCAAGCCGCGGGAGGACAGTATCCATGAAGTTGCGGATGCACAGGCAGACCTGGTCCTTGAGTTGTTCCGGCCACTGCGGATCAAGGTCGGCATGTAAATCGGGATAGTAGTGTTCGTGGAGACACGTATGGCGTTTGGGGTCATCGCGCCACGCGCCGGACTTCGATTGTTTCCATCCCTCATTGAGGAGCGGACGCGCCGCGGTTTCGTAGGCGTCCTCGACGGTGTGCGTTCCGCCTTGCTGATATTCGCGCAGAACCCAGCGTACGGCTTCCTCGGTGGCGCGGCCCTGCAAGGTATGACGCGAATCCATCTTGTTCAGCCGGTACGCGGCGCGCGCGGTTTCGGGCGCGGTCCGGTCCCAGCCGCCCCACGCGCCGTATTTGCTCCAGTACCGTTTGCGTCGGCACACCTCGAAATCAGACGCCGCGCTGAAGGACCAGGAGAAGGTGTTGATCAGTTCAGCCATGCCGGGAGTATGGCATGAACGAAGGGGGGAAGGAAGTGTTCAGTGTTCCCGTCTTCGCTTTGCTGCGCCGCGGCTCGCAGTGTTCAGGGTTCGGGGTTCAGGGTTCAGGAGGAGAACGTTCAAGTGTCTTGTCCCAAAAGAAGAACAGGCTGGTCTCAAATGTGGGAGTTCGCTCCCACCGCCTCGGTCTCCGCGGCCTCCTGTTCAAACGGAATTTCTTTGCGAGCTTCTGTTCAGAGGCGGACGGACGCCCGGGAATGTACCGCTTGACCGCGGCGGGAGGAGAAATCATCATCCGCTCATGTCAAATCCGCGCGATATTTTGAAACAAGTGGCCGAAGGTACGCTTTCCGTCGACGAAGCGCTTACGCAGATGCAGAACGACCGCGAAGTCGATCTCGGCTTTGCCAAGGCCGACGTGTCGCGGTCCAAGCGATGCGGCATATCGGAAGTCATCTTTGCAGCAGGCAAGACACCCGAGCAAGTGGTCGAAATTGCCGAGGCCCTGCACGGGAAACAGGCCCCCGTCATGGCGACCAAGGCGACAGCGGCCCATTACGATGCGGTGAGGGAGCGATTTCCCGACGCTAAATGGCATGAGACGGCGCGCATCATTACCCTGCACGCAGGGAACCGACCGGACGCCATTGGCCGCGTCGCCGTGGTCGCAGCGGGCACGTCCGATTTGCCCATAGCCGAAGAGGCCGCGGTGACGGCGGAATTCTTCGGGGCGCGCGTCGAACGATTCACCGATGTGGGCGTGGCGGGCGTGCATCGTCTGGTAAACCGCATCGACGACATTCGCAAGGCGCGCGTTGTGATTGCGGTGGCCGGCATGGAAGGCGCGCTGCCGTCGGTGTTGGGCGGCCTGATTGATCGCCCATTGATTGCGGTGCCGACGAGTGTGGGATATGGACTGCATTTGAATGGGTTGGCGTCGTTCCTCGCCATGTTGAATTCGTGCGCGCCGGGCATTACGGTCGTGAACGTGGACAACGGCTTCGGCGCCGGCGTGGCGGCGACGTTGATTAATCGGCTATCAAGTTGATTTGCCTTGGTTCCATAGCCGTGCCATATTCCGATATGCCATTAGAAGAAAAAGGAGATCGCGCCAAACGGCTCCAATCCGAGCTCACGCGCTTTGTGGACGTTCTCGCGGCACAGGACGACGTTTCCTGCGTCGTCGTGTTCGGCTCTTTGGCATCGGAATCCGTTGATGATGAATCCGATCTGGACATGATGATTGTAAGCGATACGGACGATCCTTTCATAAAGCGGCTCCAGAAGGTCCGGCGACTGCTGTGTCCCAAAGTGGCAACCGACTTCCTTGTCTACAACCCTCGGGAAGTAACCGAACTATGGAAAACACGTCCATTTGTTCGCGATGAGATATTGAAGCATGGGAAGGTTCTTTATGAACGAGAACGCGGAACGCTGGCTCGCCTTTGCGCATGAGGATCTTGCTGCGGCCAAGGCCGTTGCTAAAGAGGCGCTGCACAACCAAGCCTGTTTTCATGCGCAGCAGTGCGCGGAGAAAGCCATCAAGGCAGTTCTCGCCATACACGCTGCGCCCCCCAAACTGCATTCCATTTCGGAACTTATTGAAAGCGCCTCCGTCGAATTGACCAGAGACTTAAAGGACGCCCTTATTATCCTTGATGATTACTACATTCCCACACGCTATCCGGATACACTCCCGGGTTCCCTTCCGAATGGTCTTCCGGACGCGAATGACGCACTAGAAGCCATAAGGACCGCCGAAGAGTTCTTGACCCTGATTGTTACGCACCTGAAGGGGTCTTCCCCATTATGAGAGTTTTGCACTTCGACATCATCGGCGGGGCGAGCGGCGACATGCTGCTCGGCGCGCTGTTTGAATTGGGCGTGAATCCAGTCGTCGTGGGCCAGGCGCTCGACTCGCTCGCGGTGGAAGGGATACACGTTCATATCGATCCCGCGGACGATCGCGGCATCCACGGGACGCGCGTCACGGTACACGCGCACGAGGGCGGCGCCCACACGCATCATCACCATGATCACACGCACGATCACGCTCATCCCCATGCGCACCACCCCCACCGCGGGCTGGCGGATATCCGGAAGATCATTGAATCCTCGCGCCTGCCTGCTCCCGTCAAGGAGATGAGCCTGGCGGTCTTCCAGCGTATCGGCGAAGCGGAAGCGAAGATTCACGGGACCACCGTGGATAAAATACATTTTCATGAAGTCGGCGCACTCGATTCCATCGCGGACATTGTGGGGTGCTGTCTCGGCTTGCATCTGCTCGATGCGGACGGCGTGTCCGTCTCTGCTTTGCCCATGGGGCACGGCACGATCGACTGCGCGCACGGCACCTATCCCAACCCGGCGCCGGCCACCGTCGAGCTATCGAAAGGCATGGCGACGGTTGCCGTAGACGAGCCGCACGAATTGGTTACACCCACCGGCGCGGCATTGCTGGCGACTTGGAAGACAACGGAAGCACCGACGACAGGCAGTCGTATCGTTCAAGCCGGCTATAGCATTGGCCATCGCACATTGGACAGCCGCCCGAACGTCCTGCGCGCGATCCTCTTCGACTCGCCGAAAACCGAACACCAGGCGCCGGACACCGTTCTTGAACTCGCCTGCAATCTCGATGACACCACGCCGGAGATCATCGGCGCGCTGACGGAACGCTTGATGGCCGCGGGCGCATTGGACGTGTTCACTGTTCCGATCCAGATGAAGAAGCAGCGGCCCGGCACGCTACTGACGGTGCTGGGCCGACAGGAAGATCGTGAAACGCTGCTCGATCTGCTCTTCACCGAGTCCACCACTTTCGGCGTCCGCGAGACGGTCATGCAACGCACCGTACTGGAGCGGCGTACGGAAACCGTATCGACGCCGTACGGCGACGTGCGCGTGAAGGTCGGCCGCTGGAAAGAACGTGATGTAACGCGATCACCCGAAATGGACGACTGCATCGCCCGCGCAAAGGAACACGGCGTACCCGCCCGCACGGTTTATCAGGCGGCGCAACAGGGGTGAAGGCTGTTATCCCTAAACACGGCTCGGCGGGAGCCTCGCCCTCCACTTGGCCCACAATTCCTTTGAAATTCTTATGGAGGGCGACGCTCTGCGGAGCCGTCT
>SKZA01000279.1 GCA_007127595.1 Kiritimatiellia bacterium | reverse complement strand
CGTCGTCCGGTCGGTACACGTCGGTGCACTTGTATAGGACCGCCGCCGTTTCGCTCAATACGACAAAGCCGTGCGCGTACCCCTCGGGAATGTACAGTTGATGATGGTTCTCCGCCGACAGGGCATGGGCTTCCCATTGTCCAAAAGTCGCGGACCCGCGCCGAATATCCACGGCCACATCCCAAATCTCGCCCTGTGCCACATACACCAACTTCCCCTGCGGATAGGCACGTTGATAGTGTAGGCCGCGCAACACGTGTCGACGCGAAAAGGAATAGTTGTCCTGCACAAATAGGCGATCCAATCCGGCTTCCCGGTATTTGTCCGCGTGATAGGTCTCTGTGAAATAGCCCCGCGCGTCTTCGAATACCGGCGGCTTGATCAATAGGACGCCGTCCAGACGCCCCTCTTCTACCCTCAGCATGCTCACGTTCCCCATTCCGGGTAATCTGCAATATCCACCAAGTACGCCCCGTACTCGTTCTTGGAGAGCGGGGCCGCCAACTCGCGGAGGTTCTCCGCCGTGATCCAACCTTTACGAAACGCGATCTCCTCCACACAGGCGATCTTTAATCCTTGTCGCTCTTCAATCGTCTGCACGTAATTCGACGCCTGCAACAAGGATTCGTGCGTGCCCGTATCCAACCAAGCGAATCCCCTGCCCAGCAATTGCACCTGCAAGGCGCCCCGCCGCAGATACAGTCGGTTCAAATCCGTAATCTCCAACTCCCCGCGCGCCGACGGCTTGAGGGATTTCGCGTCGGCCACCACTTGGTTATCGTAAAAGTAGAGGCCGGGCACCGCATAACGCGATTTGGGCTTCGCCGGCTTCTCCTCGATATCCAATACCTTGCCTGTTTCGTCGAATGACACCACGCCGTATCGTTCGGGGTCTTTGACCAGATAACCGAAGATCAGTCCGCCTTCCGTCAACTGCCCGGCCTGCTTCAGAATGGCGTGCAGCCCCTGGCCAAAGAAGATGTTATCGCCCAACACCAGCGCCACGGGCTCACCGCCGATAAACGACTCCCCGATCAGGAACGCCTGCGCGAGACCTTCCGGTTTCGCCTGTTCGGCATAGGACAGGTTCAGCCCCCATTGTGAACCGGAGCCCAGCAACTGCTCGAACCGCGGCACGTCCTGCGGGGTGGAAATAATGAGGATCTCGCGAATACCCGCCAGCATAAGAACTGACAGCGGATAATAGATCATGGGCTTATCGTACACCGGCAGAAGCTGTTTACTCACCACCTGCGTGATGGGATACAGCCGCGTCCCCGAACCGCCGGCCAGAATGATACCTTTCATGCGTCAAACTCCCTCAAAGCTCATCAGCATGGAACGAGACGCGCACAGATGCAAGCCGATGTTGGGGACGCGGAAGAATGGACGGGTGCGCTTTTCCTACTCGCCGGCACTTAATCGCTCCTTATTGGTGGCGGAGGAGGGATTTGAACCCCCGACCAAAGGCTTATGAGTCCTCTGCTCTACCGACTGAGCTACTCCGCCATGGAGGTGCAACACAATAGGGAAGAGCTCCACGCATGTCAAAGCATTGATTGCGACAGATGCCTTTCCGTTTTACCCGGGTCGCCGCCGTCACAGCGCGCGCTGCAGCACGTCGATCACTTCCTCGTCCGTCAGTGTGACCGGGTTTCCCTTCATGCTGCTGGAATTACGGGACTTCGAAATGATGTCGTGGAAGTCACCGGCCTGCACGCCGTACGCACCCAGCCCCTGGACGGAAAGCGTGTCGCATAATGCCTGCACCCAATCCATCCCATCCTGTGCAACGGCATCCGGGCGACCGGTCAGAATGCGCGCGATCTCGTCGTAGCGCTCCACGGATCGGTTTTCGGGATCGCGTTCGCGCAGTGCATTCAGGTTGGCCTCCATGACAAATGGCAACAGGCGCGCGCACACCGCCCCGTGCGGCGCGGGATACATCCCGCCCAACGGCCCGGCCAACCCGTGCACGGCGCCCAACCGGGCGTTCGCCAACGCCAAGCCGCTGCATAACGCCGCCAGACACATGTCCGCCCGAGCGCGGCGAAATGATGCGCCTTCGTCATCTTCTTCATGGAGGGACGGGCTCCGTCCCGTCCGATCCTGGTCACGATCAAGAACAGGACGACACGGAGGTCGTCCCTCCAATCCAGCCTTGAAGGACCTCTGGAGAATCGCACGGTTGCTCCCTTCCCATGCTGTCCGCAGATTACGAGCCCGGCTCATCCCTTCGCGACACACCGCATCAGTCATCGGGCTGGAGTTGTCGCTCACAAAGACTTCCATCAACTGCGTCAACGCATCCAATCCGGACGCCGCCGTGATGTCCTGCGGCAAATCATACGTGAGTTCGGGATCAACGAGCGCGACACGCGGCAACATCAACTCGTTGCGCATACTCACCTTCACGCGGTGCTCAGGCGACCCGACCACTGCGTTGCGCGTCACTTCCGCTCCCGTGCCGGCGGTCGTGGGCATCGCAATGTACGGCGCGGCGCGATGCGCGAGAGGCCGCCCCTCGCCAATAACTTCGAGGTATTCCATCAATTCGCCGTCATTCGTCATTAGCGCTGAGATGATCTTGGCGGCGTCGATCACACTGCCGCCACCGATGCCGATGACCTGGTCGCATTGCGCCTCGCGAGCGACACGCAAGCCGTCTGCAATCCTATCCGTCGTCGGTTCGCCGACCACGATATACGGAGTCACGCGGACCTGGCGTTCCTTGAGGAGGTCGATTAGGAATGCGCTGCGTTCCCGAGATCGGCCCGTCACCACCAAGGCGTGCCGGCCGAACTCCGCTGCAAGGGTTGGCGCCTCACGAGCCGTGCCTTCTCCGAAGATGATACGATCCGTCGTGGCAAACTGGAAGCGCATCGGGCGTCTACTCCCAAATGCTGTTCGGATCAATGGACTGGGTGTGCGACGGGTCCGAAGACGTGACGGGCGCAGGCTTCGGTCGCGTCGATGGCTTTGCGGCTTTCCGGGCCCGCAGTTTCGTCCGTGGCCCCGCCTCCGTCGTGTGCCGACCGGTAATGGCGTACATTAGTTCGCCATCCAACGCTTCGGCCGCGCGGAGCAACGAGCCCAGTGTTATGGTACGCGCACGCTCGCGACGCTCCCAATTGATGACGGTGGGTTGCGATACCCCCGCGCGCCGGGCCAGCTCATAGGAGGAAATGCCGGCGGCCTCGCGCATGGTCCGAATCCACCCCGCTTCAGGAATATCAGGAGATATACTCATGGTGATAACTTTTAAGTTATTACTGCACATGTGTCAATAGCTCTTGAGTTATTATTTGGGATCTTATTCAGCCACAAGCCCAGCTTATAACTGCGCTCCAATACGCCTGTGAACCTGACGGCTCCCTGCTGGAGCAGGGAGCTACACAAGAAGAGGAGACGACGATCGTTCGTGTCTTCGTAGCGCCCTGCTCCAGCAGGGCGCCTTCCGGTATCCACCACAAATCAACGGAAGCGAAACAGAGGCGAATGTTGATTATGTACCAATAAGAATTGAAAACCGGCATTGTCGGGATGATGAGAAACGTGATGCGCAGCCACGCTCCGATTACGCGTCACTACCAGCCCGCATCGTCGGGAAACACGTTGGCGTACTTCACGCTCGAACGGGGTTCGGCCATCATGTCCGCAACGGTATCGCGCCATTGGGCGTAGTGCGCCGTTTCCTTGTGCACCGCGGGCGCGTCCGGCGTCTTGTAAACCTCGACCAGCACAAAGCGCGTGGGATCATCCTCCTGCTGCACCACGTCGAAACGGGCGATGCCCGGCTCCTGCACGCTGTTGCGCGCATTCTCCAAGGTCGCTTCCTTGAACGCGTCCACCCGATCGGCCTTCACGTGCACGTGTACGTGTACCACCAACAAGCTCATCCTTCTTCCTCCGCTCGAAAATCACACCGGATCATGGTGAATGTCGGATTACTCAACCGGCTGAACGCGCGTGCGCAGAAACATCTTCGGCATGTCATTGGTGACGATGAACTCCATAGGGGTACCGGTCCCCTGCTGATCGAATCCTATCTCGTTCCACTGTATCGGATTTGCGAGAAGGTTCGTCGTGTACAGCACATCGTACCGATACGTCGATTGAGTGACCGGAAACCGTATGCGTGTTTCGTCCGGCTCGATGGACGGCATCACTTCAAAGTGCGGTCCGTACCGGCGGTTGATGGTGCGCGACGCCGTATGCTCGACACTATCCAGCGGATCGCCGTCGATGGCGAGATCGGACACATAAACGTTGCGCTCCCAACCGCCACCGGCATTGGAATTATACGCACGGAACCGATCGACCAACATCTCTGATGTAGTTGCAAGCGTCCCCGTGATCGACATCCCGCCGGCTGAGAAAACATAGGTGTCGGAGGAAATCAGTTCGAACGCTATATCCAAACCGCCATCCGTCCAGCCCATGCCCGTATCATGCGCCCCTCCGGCATCATTGATCATATAATTCGTAGCCAGCCCGATGAAGAAAAACTCAAACAGATCCTGACCAAACCGGTTCTGCATGCTGATACCGACGGTGCCGCCTTCCTCAATCCAATTATTCTCAAAGCGAACGCGGAATTCATCGCCGACATGCAGGTGATCGGCAAACGGCCTCACGGCTTCACTCAAGCCGCCACTATGGGCCCATAAGCCCCAAGCATACGGCAGCGTCACCTGATTGGTTTCACCGGACGCCAGGAAATGTCCCGCATTCTCGCTAGTCGACGAAAGTTCCCATCCGCCGCCCCAGCCTTGGCCGCCGTTCTGGCCATTCTGCCAACTGCCGCCGCCGACATACGTCTGGTTCGTTGCGCTGTCCCGCGCGCCGGCGTTCGGATTGTCGGTGAGATTGGTCCCCGCGATACGGAACAGGTTCGCGCCCACATCCATCGGCAACGACAAGACATTCCAGTTGCTCGCCACGGGAATGACACCGCTCGCTCCCGTCTTCTGATTTTCCCAGTGCAGGTCACCTTCGAGGCGTGACGCTTCGCCGACGAGATCGAAGACGGTTTGTGTATACGGAATGAAAATGTCCGAAGCCGGATTGGTTATTTTTACTCCGGTAAAGTCAGTCGCTACGCAGCCCGTGATGAACACCTGCCAGTCGTTCCAGTCGTTGTTGTCCCAGATTCGTTCCTCCAGATCAGGATTCCCGTCGTGAAAGACAAAGTCCAATTGCCAGGTATCCTGGGGAATCGTGTACGTGATACTCCAATGATCATCGATCGTGTTGTTCAGGGGCAGGCTTTGGGGACTGAGCCAACCGTTTCGCCCAATATACAGGTAGATATTCGCGGCATTGGTCAACAGGCCATCGCGCTCCTGGTACGTAATGGTGATCGGCACACAACCCTGCGGAAAAGTCGGCGAGACCGACGCCGTTCCCGGCAATCCCGCGCAGTTGCTGATGGGAAGCACCCACTGGTGGTCCTCGTTCGTATCCCATACTTGCTCATCCGATACCCAGCCGAAGAACACCATGTTCAACTCATACGTGCCATTCGTGACCGGGACGGTGACTTCCCATGTGCCGCCGACTTGCTCTACCATGGGGATGTCTTCGATGTCCTGCCAATCGTTCCGGCCAATGTGAACAAATAGGTTGGTCGCATTCTCCAAGGGGCCCGCGGCCGGATCAAACGTGATGGTCACCGGGTTACAGCCGCTTGGTGACTCCGGATCAGAGGTTACGAGACCTGTGCCCTGCGACGGTGTAAGCGAGAAGATCTGAATGCTGTAGCTCCCCATGTTGACGGCGCCTTGGCCGCCGGAGACCGTTACTTGGTCCGACCCGATCCCGCCAAAATCGGCGCCGTACAGTTGGGAATCGCTATTGAAATGGCTGTACCATACCCCGTCGGAGGGAAACGCGATCATGTAGTTGTCGTTGGTCCATTGGGTATTGGCAAAATTGGCCACCACGACTACATCATCGGTTCCTCCTCCCGCATCCCAGCGGATGTAGGCGATAACCTTGTCGTCGTTGTTGACGTGGTGTACGTCTATGCCCGTACCCTTCAATCCCTGCATCCCGCCGCGCAGATTGCGACGCGAGTGAATCAGCTCGGTATAGGCCCGGACGATACCGGCAAAGGTATTGGTGCGGTCCCAGCGTAGAGGGGTGTCGTCATGAAAGGCCTGCGTCTCAAGCATCTCCTGTCCCTGAAAGATCATGGGGATGCCGGGCGTTGTCATCACGATGCCGGCGCCCAGCAATGAGCGTTTACGCGACCAGATGCTTTCCGGTTCATCCCAGAAAATCTCACGCGGGATACGGCTTCGTTCGTGACTGGCGGCGATGTAATCATGCGCCTCCGTAAAGACCACCCGCGCATGAGAAGCCCAGTTCGCCAGTAAGTCACGCACAACCCACATATCGCGACCGGAATCGGAGCCCGGCACGATTTGCCCATGCAATCCCCAGCGATACGCGACATCCCACTGGTTCTGGAAATTCATCAGGCCGTCGAACGCATGATCTTCCGCGCCGCGCACCACGTTCGGATAGGTATTGGCCAGTTCCGTATTGATGTCATCCAGCATCTGGCGGCCCGTATCGTTGAACCCCCAGTCGGTGTTGATGATGTTATAAACGGAATCCCATCGGAAACCGCCGATGCGGTATTCCTCCACCCACATGAAGATCTGGTCGCGAATAAAATCGCGTACTTCCTGACGGCCGAAATCGGGACGCGTGGATCCCCACGGCGTATGCGCGCGACCGTCGTTATAGAAGTAAATGCCGCCCAAATTGTTCTCATACCAGCCATCAAACCGCCACATATCCAGGTCGCTGGGGCCGTAATGGTTGTGCACCACGTCTATGAAT
>SKZA01000067.1 GCA_007127595.1 Kiritimatiellia bacterium | reverse complement strand
GGAATGGGATCAACTGATCAATCAGTTCAACGAAGCAACCGGCGTACTCGAGAGCTTGTGAGTTGATTGAAAGGGTTGGGTCCGCGGTCATCCCGAGCGAAGTCCCGCTCTTGCGGGACGAAGTCGAGGGATCTCAAGCGAGCGGCGAATGCGCGAGATGTCTCGACTCCGTCCCGACACCCGCCGCTCCGGCGGCGTGGTCGGGACTGCGCTCGACATGACATGACGTGACGTAGTGGTGAAATGAAGAACACAATGGCCGCCGAAGATTACGGCAAAACAAAACAGGAGAACATCATGGCAAACGATTATTTCAAAGCAGCCCAGGAAATTGAACCGGAACTGACCCAGTTTCTGCGGGACATTGTAGCGATCCCCTCGCTAAGCGGGGAGGAAGGCGACGTGGCAAAGCGTATCAAGGCGGAAATGGAAAAGCTGGGCTATGACGAGGTCACCATTGACCCGCAGGGCAACGTGATCGGGCGCATCGGATCCGGATCCAAGGTCATTGCGTTGGACGGGCACATTGATACGGTGGACATCGGTGAGATCGAGAACTGGAATACCGATCCGTATGATCCCGTGCTGAAGGACGGCGTGATTTACGGCCGGGGCACCACGGACATGAAGGGCGGCGTGGCGTCGTCCGTCTATGCCGGCGCCATCCTCAAAAAGCTGGGTCTTCCGAAGGACGTCACCCTGTATGTCACGGGCACGGTCCAGGAAGAAGACTGCGACGGCTTGTGCTGGCAGTACATCTACAAGGAAGACAAGATCGAACCGAATGTGGTCGTCATCACGGAGCCCACGAGTTTGCGTATCTATCGCGGTCACCGCGGGCGCATGGAGATGGAGTTATCCACCGCAGGCGTATCCTGTCACGGCTCGGCGCCCGAACGCGGCGTGAACGCGGTGTACAAGATGGCGGACATCATTAAGGACATCGAACAATTAAACGAACGCTTGGAGCCGCGCGCTCCGTTGGGGAAGGGGACGATCACGATCAGTCATATCCGCTCAACCTCGCCGAGTTTATGTGCGGTGGCCGACGGCTGCACGATTCACTTGGACCGGCGCCTGACAATCGGGGAGACGGAAGAGACGTCCGTGCAGGAGTTGCTGGATCTGCCGTCCGTGAAGAAAGCCGGCGGCAAGGTCAAGGTGCTCGAGTACAATACGCCCAGCTATACGGGCCTCGTATATCCGACCAAGAAGTATTATCCCACATGGGAAATGCCCGAAAGCGAGATGCCGGTGCAGAAGGCGGTTGCCGCGTACAAGGAAACCTTTTCCGCCGACCCGGAAGTCGGGCACTGGACCTTCAGCACGAATGGTGTGTCCACGGCGGGCATGTACGGTATCCCGACGATCGGGTTCGGGCCGGGCCATGAAAAGTTTGCGCACGCGCCGAACGAAGAGGTCGAAGTCGATCACCTCGTGCGCGCCGCAGCGTTCTATGCCGGTTTCGTGGACGAGTTCGCAAAGGGCTGATGTAGCGCCGTCCGTCGGACCTACAGTCTTGCTGCACAGACTCGCGAAGGCCGCGGACGTTGTCTCGTCCTTTGCCTTCGTAGCTCCCAGCTCCAGCTGGGAGCAGGTCGGCCCGCGACGTTCGGTCAGCGCCCTGCTGGAGCAGGGCGCTACGGGAAGAAGGTGGGCACCCCTCCCAGGAGGGGAGAATGTGAAAAGGACAAGGAAGCAGGAACACATCCCCTCCTTGGAGGGGACCGAGGGGTGGGTTGAGAACCTGCATCAGTGACACAATTCGACAGATGGAAGTGCGGATTTCACGGATGACCCACCCCGGCGGCCGCTCTCTGCTTTTCCCACTGGCGCACGGCCCATTTTTCGCCTTCGATGATAAAATACGATGATAAGGTGACCAGCACCAAAATCAGCCATTGTCCTCCCGTCAGGGCGCGGGTATCAAAGAGATTCTGCAGCCAGGGGGCATAAGTGAAGAGTAATTGCCCAATAAGGACGGTCAGCATAGCCACAATGGCGATGCGGTTGCCGGTCCAGGTTTCGATGGTGAGACCCGATCCCTTCACGGAACGCACATTCATTAGATAGAATATCTCGAACATGACCAGCGTATTGACCGCCAGCGTTCGAGCTTCCATCTCGTCCATGCCGGCGGCCTTGCCCCACAAGAACAAGCCGAAGGTGCCGATGCAGCGTGTGACGCTGACAAAGGCGATCCGCCACAGAAAGAGCCCGGTCAACAAGGGTTGATTCGGATCGCGCGGCGGGTGGCGCATAATCCCTTTCTCGGGCGGATCAAAAGCCAGGGCGACGGCCAGTGTCACGGCCGTAATCATGTTCACCCACAAGACCTGTACGGGGGTAATGGGCAGCGTCATGCCTGCAAAGATGGCGGCAATGATGGTTAGCGCCTGGCCCCCGTTGGTGGGCAGCAGGAAGAGTATGGCCTTGCGCAGGTTGGCATACACCGTGCGTCCTTCCTCAATGGCGTGCACGATGGAGGCGAAGTTGTCGTCGGCCAATACCATTTCAGAGGCCTCTTTGGAGACCTCGGTGCCTTTGATGCCCATGGCCACGCCGACGTTGGCGCACTTGAGGGCGGGGGCGTCGTTCACGCCGTCGCCGGTCATGGCGACCACCTCGCCATGCGCTTGCAGGGCCTTGACCAAGCGCAACTTGTGCTCAGGGCTGACCCGCGCGAAGACATCGGTGCGCCACACCACTTCTTTCAATTCCGTGTCCGTCATCGCTTCAAGTTCGCGGCCGGTGACGACCGTCGTCCCGTCCCCGATACCCATCTGTGCGCCGATCGCGGAAGCCGTGAGCGCGTGGTCTCCCGTCAACATCTTCACGCGGATACCTGCGGCCTTGCATTCCTTTACCGCGGCGATCGCCTCATCGCGGGGAGGATCATAGATGCCGATGACACCGAGCAATGTCGCGCGTCCGTCGAACAAGTTGCGATCGAGCTTGGTTGTATCGGCGCTTACTTCCACTGCGGCCAGCGCCAGGACGCGTGTGCCGGCGGAAGCCAAGGCCTCATAATGGCCGTTCCAGTCCTCGCGCTGCAGGGGGCGCTCCCCTTCGCGCGTACGTTCCGTGGCGCACATATCAATCAACACCTCCGGTGCGCCTTTAAGGAAGACCATGTGCCGACCATCAGGCGACCGGTTCAGTGTGGCCATGAAACGGTGTTTGGCATCAAATGGAATGGCATCGAGCTGTGCCCACGTTTCGCGTTCGCGCTTGTCGTCCAGACCGGCCTTCCGCGCAAAGACCACCAAGGCGCCTTCCATGGGATCGCCGAGCACCTGCCACAAGTCGTCTTCTTCGTCCCTGACCACGTCGCTTTCGTTACAAAGCAGCGCGGCCCGGGCGCATTCAACGAGGGCCGCATGCTGTTCGGGTTGATACGGGGACTTGTCCCCGGTAAGGCGAATGGCGCCGTCGGGTTCATAGCCCTTGCCGTCAATGAGATAGCGGTCGTTTCCCGTGCGCAGAAGTTTGACCATCATTTCGTTGCGGGTCAGTGTGCCCGTCTTGTCGGAACAGATGGTGGTGATGGCGCCAAGCGTGTCCACGGCGGGCAGGCGCCGAATGATCGCGTTGCGTCCGGCCATCCGCTGCACGCCGAGTGCGAGCGTGATGGTCATGATGGCGGGGAGCCCCTCGGGAATGGCCGCCACGGCCAGCGCGACTGCGGCCAGAAACATGTCCACGTATGCGCCGTCCCATGCCACCACGCCGACGATAAACGTAAGCACGGCGATCGCCACAATGGCGGCCGCAAGCACGCGACCAAATGCGGCAATTTGGCGCGTCAACGGTGTGGCGATCTCCGTGGTTTGTTCCACCAGTTCGCTGATACGTCCGATTTGCGTGTCGCCGGCCGTAGCGACCACGATCCCGCGGCCCGACCCCGAGGTGACAAACGTGCCCGCGTACGCCATGCAATAGCGGTCGCCCAGGGGCGCGTCCGCGTCGAGCGGTTCGAGGCCCTTGCGCACGGGGGCGGATTCGCCGGTCAGCATGGCTTCGTCGACGGCCAGTTCGCTGACATGAATCAAGCGCAGATCGGCGGGAATTTTGTCGCCGGAATGCAGGATCACCTTGTCGCCCGGCACCAGCTCCTCCGCGGGCACGCGGACCTGTTCGCCGTCCCGCTGCACCATGGATTCCAAGGACACCATTTTGGCGATCGCCTCCAAGGCCCGCTCCGCTTTGCCTTCCTGGACAAAGCCGATGATCGTGTTGACGAGCACGACGCCGAGAATGACCCAGGTATCCAGCCAATGGCCCAGCAGGGCGGTAACGAGGGCGGCCGCCAAGAGGAGATAGATGAGGATATTGTGGAACAGTAGAAGGAAACGCAGCAACGGTCCGCGCCGTTTTGGGGCGATCAACTTGTTCGGGCCGAAAAGCCCGAGGCGTCTCTCCGCCTCGCCTTGTGACAAGCCGTCGCGATCCGTGTCCAGGGCCTTGTAGGCGTCCGGCAGGGACAGGTGGTGCCAAGCTATCTCGCGCAGCTCATCTCGATTCATTCATACTCCGAACTTCACCCCGGAATTCGCGGCAAGATAACAGAGCGGGCATTTCGCGACAAGCGTGTTTGGGTGGAGAAAAGATGGATGGTCATGTCGAGGACCTTTATCGGCGCGGCGTCGATTGGCTCGTGGACAAGAACTGGATAAATGCAAGATGTTGTCATGTCGAGCGTAGCGAAGCGAAGTCGAGACATCCCGGTCCGCGCCAGTCACCGACAGTTCTTTAGGAGCTCAGTTCCGTCCGCGCAGCGCGCCGGAACGAAGTCGTGACATCTTCATCTTCGCCAGCTACTCCAGTCTTAGGCCATGACCTGCAACCACGAGATTTCTCGACTCCGCTACGCTCCGCTCGAAATGACGAGGAGAAGCGGGCAGTCGGCAGGCGTCCTGAAATGACCAACGGCTCAACCTTTCTTCTGCTCATCCTGGTCGCACAACAATGTGCGGGCGCCTTCGATCTGCTCCCGCGTCCCGATCAAAAGCAGGATGTCGCCCGATTGAATTTCTTCGCCGGGTTCCGGGTTAATGAGCGAGTCGTCCCCGCGCTCGATGGCGACGACGCTCGCGCCGGATCGGGTACGCAATTGCAATTCGCTCAATAGTTTGCCCGAAGCCGGGGCGTCCGCAGCAATACGAATTCGCTGAAGCGATGCCTGTTTCAGCATGCGGGCAAGCTGGCTATGGGACGGTTCCTGCTCGCGCATCGGCGTCTCTGGGGAGAGTGCGTCCTGTAAGGCGCCCTGCGCGCGCGAGTAGATGCGGATTAAATGCCGCCAGGACAGCCAGGTGATCAGCGCCACGATGATCAACAGCAGGATCATCAAGTGCCACGGGGGCAGAAAGGCGGAACTCAAGAGCACGGTGACGATCCCCACCAGCACAAAGCCCACGGCGAGGATGATGTTGGCCAGCATGTTCTGCGCGGACGTCTTGCGTGGACCCGCTGGCATACCGGTCAGGCTGACTTCCGCGATCAACATGCCGATCGCCTGAATTTTGCGCAAGGTCGCCACATACAGCGGCAGCGCCAGCACGGCGGCGACCAGCCAGTACAGAGCGCGCAACGTCGCCTCCTCGAAATCGGCGCGCGGGAGCCAGGCCGGCATGTGGTATACCATGTACGCCGCACTTAAAAAGATGGCGGCGATCAACAGGAAGTTCAGTGTCAATTGGAGCAGCCACTTGCGCGCCAATTTCATGCCCAGACTGGTCCGGCGACGGCTCAGCTTGCCCGTCCAATAGTGATATAACGTAAGCGTTTTGCGCAGTTTGGCCGGGGTTACGGCTTCCAAGCCCGCGATGATCCGGTCCGAGTTCCGTACCAGATACGGCGTTAACGGCATCGTGATGGCGGAGACCGAGACGGCAATCGGATACAGGAAGTCGCTTGTGACGCCCAGCACCAGACCGACCGAGGCGATCACGAAGGATAGTTCGCCGATGGGCATCATGGCGGACCCGACCCGCAAGCTGGTCTTGCCGTCGTTTCCGGCGATGAACGTGCCTGTCGAAAAGATGAACACTTTGCCGACCACCGCCGCCACGCTGATGATCAGGATTGGCCACGCGTATTCGATAAGCAAGGCCGGCTGGATCAGCATGCCGATGGTCACAAAGAAGATGGCGCTGAACATGTCGCGTACCGGCGCCGTCAGCGTCTTGATCTTCACGATTTCCCGTGTCTCGCCAATGATCGTGCCGATCAGAAACGCTCCCAACACGATGCTGTGATTCAGGATCACCGCGGCAAATGTGACGCCGAAACACAGCGCCAGAACCGTGATCAACAGCATTTCGTCGCTTCGGAAGCCGGCCACATAATGAATCAGGCGCGGGACGATGAGAAACCCGATGACCAATACCGCCGCGACAAAAATCGCCACGCGGCCCAGGGCCAATCCGGCGTCCGTGAAAGCCAAAACGCCCGTCGCCGCCAGCCCGGTCAACAGCACGATCAACGTCATCCCCAGTGTGTCTTCGATGATCTGAATACCGAAAATGCGGGACGCGAAAGGCGCCTTCAAGAGATTCAACTCGTCCAGTGTCTTGATAATGATCGTGGTGGAGGTGATGGACAGCATGGCGCCCAGAAAGATGCTGTCCATGACCGACCATCCGAACCATTGCCCGAGGGAATAACCGAGAAAGAGCATGAAAGCCACTTCCAGCGAAGACGCGATGACCGCCGTTGTGCCGACCTGGCGCAGTGTGCGTACGCTGAATTGCAGGCCGAGGCTGAATACCAGAAACGTGACGCCGAGGTCGGCGAGGGTTCGGATGGTGTCTTCGTCCTGCACCAGGGGAAACGGCGGCGTGTACGGTCCGACAATGAAGCCGGCCAGTATATATCCCAGTACGACGGGCTGCCGAAAGCGGTGAAACAGCACCGTGACCAAACCGGCCACGATCATCACCACCGCCAAATCCTGAATGAAGACTATCCCGTGCATAGTTCCCCTTGCGCGTCGGTGTTCAAATAATGCATGAACGCGAAATC
>SKZA01000189.1 GCA_007127595.1 Kiritimatiellia bacterium | reverse complement strand
TCGGCGGCCTAGTGGGGGCGGTGTCGGGCGGGGCGGTGATTCGGTCCTATAGTTATGGTGAAGTCGCGGGCACCGGCAGCAACGTGGGCGGGTTGATCGGCGACGTATCCTCGGGCGCCGAGGTGACGGATTCCTATTGGGACACGGAGACCTCGTTACAGGCGACCAGCGATGGCGAGCCCGGCGCGGCGGGCAGGCTGACATCAGAAATGGTTCTGCAAAGCACCTACGTGGATTGGGATTTTGATACGTTATGGGCGATTGGCCATGAAGGGGACTACACCTATTCCTATTTCCAGGGGCAGGCGCCCGCCGCATTACCGATGGCCGACGTATTGGTTCCGTTTGCCGCCGATCTTGCGATTGATGGAATCGCACTGCTCGGCGAAACGCTTACAGGCAGCTACACCTATTATCCCAGCAGCGACGGGTATCCCGAGGATGTCGCATGGTTTCAATGGCTACGCGCGGACGGGCCGGCGGGGCCGTATGTGGAAATAGCCGATGCGACCAATAACACCTTCGAGGTTGAAAGTGGCGGGGAACACCGTTGGTATCAATTCGAGGTCATTGTTCGCGACACGGCCGGGGTAACCAGTCATACGCACCGCGTCACGCTCAACTTCATGGACGGCGCGGAAACGCCCGCCGATCCGTTCCGTATCGAGCACGAATACCAACTGAACGGGGTGCGCGACCATCTTGGTAGCGCCTTTCTGCAGGTCGCTGCGCTGGATCTGGAGACGTACGTGAATTGGCTTCCTATCGGGACGCAGGCGGAGCCGTTTACCGGCACGTATCACGGCGGCTCGAACGTGATCCAGAATCTGACCATGGACCGGCCGGACGAAGATCACGTGGGGCTGTTCGGTTATGTCAACAGTCCGGGCTGGATTCGCTACCTCACGCTGACGGACGTGTCCGTGCTCGGCAGCAATGCGGTCGGCGCCGTGGCCGGGTTTAATGAATCAACGGCGGAAACGATCAATTGCCATGTGACCGGCTCGATTACGGGGATGGGGAATCGCATTGGCGGACTGTTTGGTGTGCTGCGCGGAACGGTGAGCGATTCGTCGGCGAACGCGGATGTGGAAGGCATGGACTTTGTGGGGGGACTGGTTGGCGGAAATGAGCCCGGTTCATATAACTCCTTTACCGTTCGCAGGTCGGTCATGCAGGGCAGCGTGAGAGGCCGGAATACGGTGGGGGGTATGGCGGGGCTAAGAGGCCGAGGAAATGACAATGTGAATTATGCGACCGTTGAGGGCAATCAAACCGTGGGCGGCGTGTTCGGTTCGGTATCGGACAGCGCTATCAGCTATTCAATTAACTATGGAACCGTCACGGGCACAAGCAACTCGGTCGGCGGTGTCGTCGGTCGTATCAGTTATTCGGGGATGGGCAGCGGCGCCGGGGCTTCGTACTGCTACAATCTGGGCGACGTGACGGGTGTCGGCGGTGTCGGCGGAATTGTAGGCTCTTCTCATGCACAACCGGTTTCCTATTCGTACAATCGGGGCACGGTCACAGGCTCCGGTTCCGTGGGCGGAATTTTGGGGAGCGTGCACCGAAGTATTTGGGGCCCTGGCGCCAACGCGATCTCCATTTGCTACAACGTAGGCGAGGTATCGGGAACGACATTCGCCAACGCCCTGCTTGGCAGCCGTAGCGCCACATCCGGCTATTCCCTGCCCGGCATCTCGCGGGGCTACTACGACAATCAGACCTCCGGCGTCGAGGACGCGCTGGCTTTCGGCCGCTCCACGGCGGAGATGATCCAACAGGTCACTTTTGAGGATTGGAATTTCGACACGATCTGGTCCATTGGACATGAGGGCGAATACACCTATCCCTACCTGCAATGGCAGGGCACGAACGATATCCCTCACGTTGATCTGCCGATCCCATTCGCGTCGGACGTGTTCGTCACCGGAACCGACAGCGTGGGCGAGACGTTGACCGGGCACTACACCTATCACCCCAACAGCGCGGGCGATCCGGAAGGCGCGACGACGTTTCGCTGGCTGCGCGCGGATGATCAGGCCGGGCCTTTCGTCGAAATCGCGGACGCGACGAACCAGACGTACACGCTCGTTGAGGGTGACGACAATCACTGGTACCAATTCGAGGTAACCGTGCGCGATGTCGAGGATAACGTCGGTGCGCCGGTGGCCGCCATCCTCGAATTTGCCGGCGGTGCCGGCACGGCGGATGACCCACTGCTGATCGGCAACGCCGTACAATTGGACCGCATCCGCAACTATCTGGGGTCGGCGCACAGCGGCAAGCATTTCGCCTTGGTAGACGATATTGATCTCGGTGTGTCCCCGTGGACCGACGGCGCGGGGTGGGAGCCGATAGGCTTTTCGTTCAATGACTCTTTCAGCGGACGGCTCAATGGTCGCGGGCATGTGATCAGCAATCTCACCATCAACCGTCCGGCAAGCGATTATCAGGGCTTGTTCGGATACATCAGCGGCGGCGAAGTCGTGTTGCTGGGTCTGGAGAACGCGAATGTGACGGGCAACCGCTACGTGGGCGCCTTGGTGGGATTCATGGGCTCGTCCACCTTCATCAGGTATAGCTATGCGCAGGGACAAGTGGCGGGGGAACAGGATGTTGGCGGCCTTGCCGGTTATGGCTCGGGCACGTTCGTGCAATGGTCCTATTCCGCAGCATCGGTGACCGGAGGCGTATCGAATGTCGGCGGCTTGCTCGGCTTCGGCGGGGCGCATGAAAGCTACTGGGATCTGGAAGCCTCGGGACAGGCGACCAGCGGCAACGGCGTGGGGCAGACGGGATTGACCACGGCGGAAATGCAGGACCAGGAATCGTATGTCGGGTGGAACTTCTACTCGTGCTGGCAAATCGAGGAAGACGAATACCCGACATTCCAGGATATGACCGAGCGACAGGATCCCCAACCGCTTGCCCTGGACGATCTGACCGGTTCGGGAACGATCGAAGATCCTTACCTGATCGGCAACGTGCATGAGCTGAACGCCATGCGCCTCGACCTGTCGGCCCACTACCGTCTCACCAACGATGTCGATATGGCGGCGACGGTGTTCTGGGACATGGCGCGCGGGTGGACGCCGGTCGGCAGCTCCGCCACTAAGTTTACCGGTTCGCTCGATGGAGCGGGACACACGATCAGCAATCTGACCATCGCGCGTCCCGGCACGACGTATCAGGCCCTGTTCGGTTACGCGGAAAACGCGCGCCTGGAGAATCTCACGATCTCCCGCCCCTATGTCCTCGGGGGAATGTATTCGGCGGCGCTGACCGCCTTCGCGTCAGGTACGGAGATCCGTAACATTGAAATAGCCGAGGTCTATCTCGAAGGCGGAACCTACACGGGCGGACTGGTCGGGTACGCACAATCGAGTTGCGTGCTGGAGTTTATCCGCGTGCAAGGGATTATTCAGGGCGGCAATGACGTCGGCGGGCTCGCGGGCTATGTGTCCGGCGGAACGGTTCATGCCTGTGAAACGGATGTGTCGGTCACGGGCGGCACGTATGTCGGCGGTTTGATCGGCCGCACGGCGGGCGGCCTGACGATCTATCATTCCCGCTCGGCGGGCGAGGTGACGGGGGAAAATCAGGTCGGCGGCTTGATCGGCCATTTCATCACCGCCACGATGTCCGCCTGCTACAGTCATGCCACCGTTGAAGGCACATCGAATGTCGGCGGGCTGATCGGCTACATGGGCGCGACGACCGCCAGCGGAACCCGCGCGCGCGTCTATCGTTCTTTCAGTACGGGACCGGTTACCGGTTCCAGCGCGGTGGGTGGCTTGGTTGGCGCGGTTAATAGCGTCGGCAACAACATGGTGTTCGACAGCTATTGGGATACGGATGCTTCGGGCCAGACCAACAGCGTGCGCGGAGTCGGTCAGGACACGGCGACGATGCAATCGGAAGCGGGTTATCCGGGATTCAACTTCACCACGCGTTGGATGATCGACGAAGGCAACGCGTATCCCGAACTGCAGGACATGGCGGCCCATCCGCAACCGCTCACCGTGGACCTTTCCGAATTGGAAGGCGACGGCACGGCGGAGAACCCGTACATCATCCTGACCCTCGACCACCTGAACGCGATCCGGCAGGATGTCACCGCGCATTACCGGTTGGGGGCTCACATTGACGCCACCGCCACAGTGGCCTGGGACATGGGGCGGGGCTGGACGCCGGTGGGTACCAGCGGGGCGCGTTTCTCGGGCAGCCTGGACGGCGACGGGTTCGCCATCCAACATCTCGCCATCAACCGCCCGGCCACAACCTATCAGGCGCTGTTTGCCTACACACAGAATGCGATCGTGCACCATGTGAACATGCTGAACGCAGAGATACAGGGCGACGACTATACGGCCATCCTGGTCGCCGAGGCGAACGCCACACGTATGGAATTCGTACGGGTAGAAGGTGAGGTGAGCGGAGTGAACGATGTTGGCGGTATGGTTGCCTACGTGGTCGGAGGGAACATACACGCCTGCGAGTCGGATGTTCGGGTGTCGGGCGATACCTACGTGGGTGGATTGCTCGGAAGAACGGCGGGACAGGTCGCTATACATCATAGCCGGTCATGGGGCGACGTGTTGGGCGAAAATCAAGTGGGCGGCCTGGCCGGTCGTTTGTTTGCCGCCTTGGTAACCGACTGCTACAGCCATGCCGCCGTCGAGGGCGGGTCGAATGCGGGCGGACTGATCGGCTATATGGGCGCTTCCGCCGGGGCCAGCCGCGTGCGGCTCTTCCGCTCATTCAGCACCGGACCGGTCAACGGAACCACTGCGGTTAGCGGGCTGGTCGGAGGCGTGAATGTGGCCAGCCACAATATCGAAGCGGATAGCTATTGGGATACGAATACATCCGGACAAGCCATCAGCGCGCGCGGCATGGGCCAGACAACGGAAGAAATGCGGCAACAGGCCACGTTTGCCGCGTACAATTTCTATTCGCTTTGGCAAATCGACGAAGGAAACGCGTATCCGGAATTCCATGATTTGTCGGCCCAAGCGCCTCCGGCGGTCATGACGCTCGATGGGTTGGACGGTACCGGCACAGCGGAAGATCCGTACATCATCACGACGTTGGACGAATTGAACGCCATGCGTCTCGGCCTGACCAACCACTTCCGTCTGGCAAACGATATCGACGCCTCGGCCACGGTCGCGTGGGACGCGGGACAGGGGTGGTCGCCGGTCGGGCCGGATGCCGGCGAGGAAAGTTTTCGCGGAACCTTCGACGGCGGCGGCTACGTCATCTCCAATCTCACCGTGAACCGGCCGCTCACGGATAGGATGGGTTTATTCGGGTATGTGTCCGGTGCGCAGGTATCCGCGCTGACGCTGGCCAATCTGCATGTGTCCGGCAACGCCTCGGTCGGCGGGCTTGCGGGTCAGGCCTTTGCGGGTAGCGCAATAGAGGATGTTCGCATTCAAGGAACGATTCAAAGTCATGGCAACCATACGGGGGGATTGGTCGGTCAACTCTCCGGCGGCTCCATCCATCGTGCATCCATGCATGGGACCGTGGATGCCAAGGAGAACATTGTGGGCGGCCTGGTGGCCTCGGCGGTCGGCGCGGCCAATATCCAGTCCTGTCACACGACGGGAGTCCTTTATGGAGGGAACACCATAGGCGGCCTGGTCGGCAATCTTCAAAACGCGACACTGGCCGACAGCTACAGCCGCATGGCGGTGCACGGCAACTCAACCGTAGGCGGCGCGGTCGGGGTCAACGGCGGTGGTACCGGGAATTTCGGTTACATGTATCGCGTCTATAGCGCAGGCGCCGTATCCGGCGCCGGCTCGAATGTCGGTGGGTTGCTCGGATCATTCAGCCGCGGATCGGTCCATGAAAGTTACTGGGACGTGGACGTCTCCGGTCAACCCGCAAGTGCGCGGGGCGCCGGATACACCACGGTGGAGATGCAACAGGCCGCCACGTACCGCCTGCATAACTTTGTCACGCTCTGGGCCATCGACGAAGGCAATGATTATCCGGTCTTCCAGGATTTGAGCGGCTATGCGCAGCCTGCGGACGTCAATCTGGGCGATCTCGACGGCGAGGGCACGGAAGCCGAGCCGTATCTCATCACCGACGCCGATGAGCTGAACGCAGTGCGACAGGATCTGGCCGCGCACTATCGCCTGGCCGGCGATATCGACCTGTCGGCCTCGGTGATATGGAATGCAGGCCGGGGTTGGGAACCGGTGGGCGGCAGCAGCGATCCTTTCACCGGCTCATTTGATGGAGCGGGCCACACCATTCACCATCTGGTTGTTACGCGGCCGAACGATAACGATCAGGGCCTGTTCGGGGTTCTCTCCGGCGCGCGCGTGAGCCATGTGACGCTGGATCAGGCCCACGTATATGGCAATGCTTCCGTGGGCGGCTTGGCCGGACGTGCGATCTCCGGCAACGAATTGGAACAGGTGCGCGTTACCGGCATTATCGGTGGTCAAGGCAATGAGGCCGGAGGACTGGTTGGACAACTTTCCGGCGGAACAGTGCAGTACACTTCCATGCAAGGGATAGTGGATGCCAAAGGCACCATGGCGGGCGGTCTGGTTGGCCGCGCGATCGGTTCAGCCCATATCCAATTCAGCTTCAGCAAGGGCCGCGTCGAGGGTGTCGGAACCGTCGGGGGGCTGGTCGGGAGCCTGCAAAACGCCACGCTAACCGACAGCTACAGTCGCATGGCGGTGCACGGCGACGCAACGGTGGGCGGCGCGGTCGGGGTCAACGGCGGTGGTACCGGGAATTTTGGTTACATGTATCGCGTATATAGCGCGGGCGGCGTCCCGGGAACCGGTGGGAGTATCGGCGGTTTACTGGGTTCGTTTAGTCGCGGGGAAGTGGATGAAAGCTATTGGGACACCGACGCCTCCGGTCAGGCGGAAAGCGCGCGCGGTGCCGGGAGAACAACCGAAGCGATGACCTATCCGCACGATACCGAAACGACCTACTTGGATTGGGACTTCGTCGACGTGTGGTCGGAAGATGTGGCTGGACTGAATGCGGGATACCC
>SKZA01000236.1 GCA_007127595.1 Kiritimatiellia bacterium | reverse complement strand
TTGAAGGCAACGGTGTTTTGCAGGAGCCATAGATATCCGCCCCACGTGTCATATGCTTCCCTCGTCCCCTTCACCCACCCTGCGTTGTCAAACGTATTCGTCTCGTGCGCGAACGGATACGCCGTCTTGTTGGACACCACCGCCGCCCATGCCGCTTCCGGAGACGGATAGCCCCAGGCGAAGGACTCGTACTCCGTTGCAAAGGTATTGTTCGTGTTAACGATGATGTTTGTCGGACCCACCACGGGCACGAGCTGATTCGCCATAGTGATTGCCTCGAAACCCGATATCGTTTCCCCCATGTTGGTGAACACGATCGGATGAAAGACGCGGTTGGTGTGATACAGGTTCGTTACGGCGGGCTGGGCTTGGGCGGTGGTTAGCCAGCCCATGACGAGCAGGAGAATCAAGGCGCTGACGTGAGACGATTGAGGGTGACGCAGGCGTCTTGCCTGTGTCTTCAGAAACAGGCAGGATGCCTGTTTCACCCTTTTATGTTGCAGAGCATGCCTGGTCATTCCGCCGCCTCCGGGGAATAGAAGTGACCGGACAAGGCCATGAGTGCGTTGCGCAGGTCCTGTAAATCCGCCGTTGAACCGGGCGCGTTAGTGAACACCAAGGGTGTCGGATAAATTAGGTTCCAGTGAAGGATAATCCGCTGTCGCGCATCAGCCAGCGCCGCCGCTCCTTCCTGCGGATTCCCGGGGTCCGTCCCCATCTGGTATTCGTCTTTCCACGTCAACCCATTCCCGTTGCCGTCCTCCAACACATCCGTCGCACTCAAGGGATCCAATCCGTGTAACAATTTCCATACATCGTCCACCCCGTCCCCGCTCGTATCAGCCGGATTGCTGATCGACCGCTGCTCTACACGAATGAATCCGCGATCAGCGCCGGAACTTAAATCCCCCACCCAGGACATGAGGTCATTCACTCCCAATACCACATAAATGAACGTCCAATCCGGGTCCATCAACGACGTACTGAACTGCACACGATAATACTGATCGGCGTCCCCCAGCCACTCGACGTGCAATGCCTCCTCCTCCAACGAGGCCGAGATGGCGAACTGCCCGCCCATTAACATCATGAACCCGCCTTCCTCATCATCCTCTAGCGCCATTTGAAGCAGGCGGGCTTCCTCATCTACGCGCCCGCGGGCGTACAGGTACAATTCCATGTCCGACTCTGCAATGAGAGTCATCGTCATGGCCACGCGGGACGGATCGTAGAAAATCTTCCAGTACTCCTGTTCCTTGGCGGTCGCACGTGCAAGCCACGGCATGGCGGTCAGGTGCGGCGTTCGGTCATAATCCGGTTCGGGCGGCAGACTGTAAATGTGCTGGTCTTCGGCGTTGAAGATGTGGATATACCGCGTATCGGGATCTTCCATGATGATGATCGGATACACGATCGTGGCCATGCGATGTTCGCCTACGAGTCCATTAACAAACGATTTGGGCAGGGAGTCGAAGGAAACAGGAACGGGATCGGGCCGAAACGGTTGGAATAATTGGAACCCAATGGGGGTCATGACCCGGAACTGTTCCTGATGCTCCCGGAAGATCGGCAGGATGTCTTCGAGCCGGTCCAAACGGTACAGCATGTGCTGCGCGTAGACCGCGGGATCAACGGGGTTGTCGCGAACGGCGGCATCATCCTCCTGAACGGACAAGGCCGTCCAGATGGCCGTGGCGCAGATCAGCGCAATGATGAGGCCACTATACCGCAATTGACGGAACGAATTCATTCCCAGAATCACTCGACACGATTGCTAAGAGACAGACTATGAAAAGTAATACATATTGTAAACAAAAATGTTGCTCTGTTTTCGGAGCATTCCGGAGGCATTCATCCGGTACCGTCAGGCTCCAATATCGGAGCGCGCATGCCGGAAAACATCGTCGGACCCCAAATCAGGCGCACCAGGTACCGTAAAGGCCTGACACAGAATCAACTAGCAGCCAAATGCACAATCCTCGGCTTCGAGATTACGCGCGGCACGTTGGCCAAGATCGAGGCGCAGGTGCGCTGTGTAAGTGACGCAGAACTGCTCATCCTCGCCAAGTCATTGGGTGTCGGCATCGCAGAGTTGTACCCTCCCTCGTCACGGCGATAGGTACCCATGCGAATGCGCCAAGCCGGGCGGCCCGCAAGTTTCTTGCATCCAGATGGGCGCGGATTGGATGCAAGCGATTCAATGGCCGTAATAATGCGCTCTTGATCCTGATGATTAATATCCGCAAGTTGTTTTTGAGCCCGGCGGAGTATATCCACCGCGTAGGTCACGTCTTATAGCGTTGACGAATTTCGCGAACCGCTTGCGGGAACGGCACCGCTTCCTGTGAAGCGGATTTGGCTTCGTCATAGGCCTTGATATCGTCAAGCTCTTCCAGCGCAGCAACGACGTGATCCCAATCTTCAGTGGAGAGAATCACAGACTTCCTCTTCCGTTTCGCGTCCATGACGAATTCTGGTTTGATGTTGATCATGTAAGGAATAGTAAGGCCAAAGTGCTGCCTCTTCAATGTCAAAACTCCTTAAGCATGGCAGCGCCGTATTCCGATTCTGTATCGTTATAGGCGCTCTTCAACACCATTTCATGTTCCTCCGCATGTCGCTTGCCTGAAGCTACCACAACGGCGAATAAGGCGCAATGGCCTGCTTACAAAGGCATGACGTCCCCCACGCCCGCCGTATGCCGCCTACATGCCGAGCAAATGGGCCTGTTGGGCGCGCCGGTTGGAGGCGCTTCCGGCGCGGGTATCGCGTTTCCCGAGGCGGATCCGCACATAGTCGCTCAGGAGATAGATGATCCGTTCCACTTTATGGGTGGATTGCAGTACCGCTTCGAGACAGGAATCCTCGTTCCCATCCTGGCCGGTTCGATATTTGGCGCGCAATTCATTAAAGCGGCGCTGATGCTCGGCGGTCAGGTGTTCCAACATGGTAAAATCCGCCAGGTCATCCGCATCGATCGCCCAGCGAGCGGTCTCTATCAATGTCTTCAGGCTTTCATGGATGCGCACTTGCAATTCCGCTCCCCCGCCGGATCCTGCCGTGTCGAGTCCTTCGTGGAGGTCGATGAAAGAGAACAGGGTTTCTTCGAGGGCCGTGGCGATGTCAAGACGCGCGGAGCAATTCCGATAAAACTGCACGGTGGCTTCCGCCAACGGTTCGGCGGCGATCCCGTCCAGATGTTCGCGCGCGGCATTTCCCGTATAAAGAAACTGGTTATGCAACGCTTCACGCTCCGTATGGGCCGCCGGAACGGCCTTGCCTTCATCGTCTTCGGTATAATACCGGGTGAGCAATGCCCACCATTCGGGTTCGCGCTGCACAAATTGACGCAGCCGTATCTCCGGATGGGTATGGAGCGCGCCGAACTGGAGCGGGTTGGTGTATCCTTTCCAGAGAATCAGGAACCGCACACCGAACAGCAGGGCAATAACAATCATGGTGAGATAGAAGATGCGCTCCAGGTTCATATCATAGGGCAAGTCTATCAAAGCCACCGTATAGACGATGCCGCCGAGGAGCGAAACTTCGGCGTACGAGTCCTGTTTCAGCATCTCGATATTAAAATCGGCTCGGACAATATCCCGCAACACAACGCCGCCGGACGCCGTCAACACGCCCATGGCCGGCCCCCACAACCATAACGGGCTGGAGTCCATCTCTACGGCGACGCTCACTCCGATGACGGTAAAGGCTGCGACCGCCCATGCATCGAAGAACTTGAATAGCTGATCGAACAAACCGCCGAACTTCTCTTCGGTATATCGCTCAATCTTGCGCGTCACTTCCCGCGAACTGCCGTGCAGAAAATCGTATCCCTTGAATGCCAGAAACGCGATCACGACGACGCCGATCGCCACCAACATGTATTCGGGAGTTTCCAACACGAACACGCGGTCCGCGCCCAGGAACAGGTCGCGCAGGACGCCGCCGCCAATGGCGGGCAGAATAGCCAGGATCAGCGCACCAAAAAGGTTATAGCGTTCTTTACGGGCCAGCAGCACGCCGGAGGTACAGAAGGCAACAATACCCATCAAGTTGAGCAGAACGAACCAGAACTGTCCGGTGGTAATGGACAGGTAGACGGGTAGCACGAAACTGCGGTGATGGGCGCGAATACGACCGTCCTCCAGCATCGCCTGAAGGATCTCATCGAAACGGTCTCTTTGCTCCTTCGGAATCGTCTCCTTGTTGAACATGACATGAACGGGAATCTCGCCCATATCCACGCGGATTTTTCGCACATAATCCCATTGATCCGCTTTGACCAACATGCGGTCCATAACCAGCGGATTGGCGACAAAGAGATCCGCGCGCCCCTTGATCACCAGGGAAAGACTCTCCCGATAGCTGGACGACGACACCAAATGAACCGCCGCAGGAGGCTCCTCCAGAAATTCCGTCAACTCCTGCGAACCGTAGACGTATCCCTCCATGACGGCAAAGCGAAGCGCGTCACGGGCCAGAATCTGGAGGAGATCCCCTATATCGCGAACCGCTTCAAGATCGTCCAGGCCGCGTCGGTAATAGATGACGTTTCGCTCCGTGCGGTACGGGACCGAATACGTGATGTAGGCCTCGCGATCCTTCTCGTGATACGAGCCCATGACAAAATCGATCGCGCCGCTTCTCAGCCCTTGCAGCAGTTCGGACCAGGACATTTCCTCAAAGGTGATGGCGTACCCGGCGTCCCCGAACAGATCGCGGGCAATCTGGATATCCAAGCCGGTCACCGCCCCCGGATCTCTCAGTCCGGCCTCCATTTGGTACGGCGCGCGCGGAAACCAGCCGCTGCGCAATTCCTGCTCAGCGACCGCGCCGCTCACAAACGCGCAAAACGCCAAACTCCACACCAAAACCCGCCATTTTCCGAGAAACTGCATGTATTTAGTCTACGCAATCCATCGGCAATGTCGAAGGTGAAAGGAATAGATCGCGGCGTGCTCAGCCGATGGTGACCGCTTGTTTGCCCAATTTCGCCACCCATGGCGTGGTGGTGCGCTCGGCCGTAATGACCGGACATTGGTACGTTACCGCCAGACCGATAAACGCTGCGTCGTAGGCTGTAGCGTCGAATTGCAACGACGACGTGCATCCGCCCCCCGCCGCCGATCCGCTCGGATTATATCGCGGGACGATGTCCGGATGGAGGCGTCCAACAGTTTCCGCCGGACATCGCCCAGCCGTTCCTTGTATGTCGCCATGCGCTGCTCCTGCGCCTTGACCGCGACATACGTGGCCAACGCTTCGTGGACCACGCCCCGCTTGCTCCGCGCCGCAGAGTACTTCATCGCCTGCGCCACCAAGTCTTCATCCAATACGATATTCGTCCGCATACACATAAAAATACATATTACACCCTCGAGGTCAAGAGTCGCTCCAACGCGAAGTGTTCTTTGCATAAAGAAAGGTCAGGGACGCTCTGGGCCGCTCGTGTGGTATAGTTGACGCGCATGCGCAGGTGCGGGTCGTCGCATTGCTCCCATTTAGAAATGGGAGCTACGGAAGAATACGTGGCGTGTCGACCGGAATCGTTTCAAAGCTATCACTGACTCGGGGTACTGGCAGGCTCTCGAAACACCGCACGTTTTTCGTATTCGAATGCGCGCCCGCCCTCGAATAGTTCGATGCCGAGATCGATCTTCCGTGCGCGAACCAACCGGGCCATATGCCTCGAAATAAGGGCGGCACGCGGGCGAACCAGCAGCACCACATACTCCTCGTCGCGACGTTCCGCGATCCGGTCCAGAAATTCAGCCGTCAACGCTTCCAGTTCCTCCGTGTCCTCCCATCGAAGCACCTGTTCGCCCGGATAAAGTACCATATGATTCGGATGGACATCGATAAAGCGGGCCTCTTTCAAGGGCCTCGAAGGCATGAGGCCCCCCACCTCCTCATTAGGAACGTACAAAGCGTCCATGACGATTTCCGTAACCGGTCGGTCAAACTGCTCAAAGAAGAATCTCCAGCGCTCCACATCGTACACCAGGAAGGCTGAATCCAATCCGCTCCGCTGTTGAAAGTCTTCTCCAAAGGCCTCTTGGGAAAGTGCGTCCCGGTCATCCGAAAAGCTCGCAACGAAGATCCAGTCATGCCCGTCTTCTTCCCGCACTTCGGTGATGGTGAAATATCGGACGCCCCGATCCACCGCAGCGCGGTACATGGCCCTCCCCAGATACGCATGTGCATCCTGCAGGCCGGACGGGCGACAACATGAACCCGCGTCCGTCTTGAGCGATGACTCAGGGGAAGTCTGGCGTTTCTTCCAGCCGAACGGCCATAGGCTGTGGATCCAAGGGCGCAACGATGCCTATCTGGCCTCGCGTGACGAAGGGGTCATCCGTACCCTTTCGCGACGACCGGACGGGAAATGGTTGGAAAGAGTATCCAACCTCGCCATGTCTCCGGATGGAGGGGCGGCGATCTTTAGTACGCCGCGTGACCGTTATTCCGGAGGCGACATGGCCGTTTCTCTATATGATCGCGAAGGAGAACCCATGGGTCTCGTATCTCTTCATGAGCGTCCCCAATCGTTGGCATGGACCGGGACGTGGGTGCTCCTCCTCCATACCGACGAGATTCGCGTGTTCGACAATGAAGGCAACCCCGTCGGGCGATTGGACTTGTCGACATTCGGCGAACGGAACTGGCGCAGTTTATGGCTGATCGACGAAGGCCGCGAACTGCGCGTTTATGACGCTGAAACGCAAACCTTCCAGCGATTCCGAGTTGGCGCCCACCGTCCCGCACCGTAACGAGGGTGTACGCCTTCAGGTTTTCCAATCGTTGGAAGAATTTTCGCGCGTTTTTCCAATCATTGGAAAATTTCGGCCGAGTTTTTCCAATCGTTGCCTGCCCGCCGCTCGCCATGCAACGTCTGCCGCACCAACGGGCGCTTGTTTGCTCAATAGGTTCGCTCGCGCAAGCGGCAGGCGGGGAAAACACTCCCTCCGTGCTCCTCCGCGTACTTCGTAGTTCCCTCTTCACGTCTCGTCAAAATCGCAAACCGAACATGGCGCCGGTT
>SKZA01000372.1 GCA_007127595.1 Kiritimatiellia bacterium | reverse complement strand
GGTAAGCCAAAGTTTACCCGACCGGGGAGTGTACGTGGGATTATTTTCCGAAACGAGCGCCGGGAAGCGTTAGTTCATCAAGCGAGAATGGGGCGGTGACTGTGTGCTCTGCCGTGACTATCTGGATATGGAATTCAGCCATTTGCTCCGCGTCCGTCTCGAAGTCGTACGTTAGACGGTTAGCGGAGGTCATCAGGGACCTGCGACGAATGGGGGATCCATGGACATCATAGACCTCAAATTCGGAAACGGCCTGCCTCCCTCCGTCTATGTCAAAGACAATGCGACCCGTGTCGCTGAAGCTCTTGACCCGGAACCTTCTCTCGTCCAAGAGATCGTTACCCGTCTGCGTTTTTCCAATGAGTGCGTGTAAATCGTCGATGACAACCGTTTCTGCGGTAGTGCCATAGACCACATCGATTGTTCCGGCGATATTCCGGATGGAACGCGCATCGTCGTCGGGCACCTTCGTTTCGATGACCACTTCCTTTACCCGGTTGCGTTGTTCCGAGAATCCGATGCGTGAAGATCTTATATTTTGTGCGGGGCGCATAGCGAGGTCTCGACCCAAATTATCGGTTATGGTGGACAAACGCGCGTTTTCGACGCGAACGGGTTCGACGTCTTCGTCCCACGTCACGGCGATAACGACCTGCATTTTCGTCGTCCTGGATTCTCCGTCGGGACGCGCTTCCTGTTCCAGTGTGACGTAGGCGACCGCCGCTTGAACCTGTTCGTCAGCCAGTGGGGCTACGGGACTGTCCTTATCCGTCGGCACGGTCTTCTTCTGTGTACTCGGTTGGAGCAATGATGCGAGGGGCAAATGCGCAACGTCAAAAACGGCATAGCCTCTCCCGTCGTGCTCGTCGTTAAATTGTTCCGTCCGTTGCAGGCCCGCTTTGTCACGAAGGTCGAACGTCCAGGTTACTGTGGATTGCTCGTCATCCAAAAGGCCGTTGCTCTCGTCGATACGAGTGGGCAGTTTCACGCCGATGCGGGAATAGGCGCCTTTTGCGATGCCGTACATCTCGCGGACCCCGATGGGGATATCGGACTGCACAACATCCTTCCGATATAACGTCGCTTGCCCGGATTCATCCACGACCATGGACAGCTTCAGTTGCTCCCTGCAAAAGGAGGAGGCGAAGAAATCGCCCAGATGATCAAACGTTCCGGACCATGCGATAATCTTCGAACCGTCCGGGCCATCCCGTTCTGTGACGTCGGTCACGTTGACGGCGTCATCCAATTGTTTGAGAAGCTGTTCCTCGGTAATGGGCGGTCCGTCATATTGATCGCGATCCGTGACGGCGACCAATAGTCGTTCGGATAGTATAAGCTCCTGCTTTATGGTCCCGCTCCCGTCGGCATGCAATGTGATATCAACCCGATCCTCAACGCAGCCGGTCAACAGCGGTAAGGCGATCAAAAGTGCCAGGTAAGCGCGAACATGCATGATGCATTCTCCTCCCGTATATTTTCCGTTACCGTTATAGTGTGGCGTTTCAGAAGTTCCTTGCAATATTGATGGACGCTTGCGCATGGGCATTCCCCTTGGAGGGACGCGCTTCCGCGCGTCCGGGTCACGCGGATCCGCCTTCGCAAGGCCTACGGCGGGACGTGAGCGTGACCCTCCAATGTGAAATAATTTATGACTCACCACAATAGTATGCACGACGTCATCCGTCGGGAAGCATAATCCCGCACAAGGATGACGGCGCATGCCGATCCGAATCAGGCCGTCTCGACCAGCGTGATCAGTTCATCGAGCGAGTGAATGATGGCGTCGGCCCCCGCGGCTCGGAGCCGATCGGGCGGATACAATTCCGACGCCATGCCGACGGCATGGGCGCCCGCGCGTGTGCCCGCCTGCATGTCTTCCGGGACGTCCCCGATCATGACGGCCTGGTCCGGTTGTACGTCCAATGCTGCAAGAGCCTTCAAAACGGGTTCCGGATGCGGTTTGGCGTTTTCCACGTCCTGCAGGCCGATGATGACATCGAAACGGTCGAGCAAATCCATAGCGCCCAGAATCTGTTGTGCCCCGTCGGACATGCGTGAGGTGGCGATGCCGAGACGGGTGCGCGGGTGGAAATGATCGAGCATGGCTCCAAGGCCGGGCATCGGTTCGGATAGGTGCGGCGCAATGGGGCGGAAATGCTCGCGATAGTATGCGATCAACTGTTCGATGTCTGCTGGGGTGATGTGCGGCAGAATGGCTGGAAACATGACGCGTAAGGGCTGGCCGATCATGCCGCGTATCCGCTCCTCGTCGACGGATTCTGCGCCGAATTGTTCAAGGGCCGCGTTGAACGAACGGCAGATGGGAATGGACGCGTCGACCAACGTTCCGTCAAAATCGAAAACAAGCGCGCGAATGCGATGAAAAAACGGCGCCGGCGTCATTCGTCGTACTCGTAGGACGGAAGAAGTGGTGTGTCGTGTGGATCGATATCGCGCGCGCGAAAGACGGCGTATAGCGGGCGGTGCGGCGAGGCCCGTTTGCTGTCCTTATGGCGCACCACCATGGACTTTTCGGCGACGTATTCCGGCAGCATGTACGGGCTGGCCAGCATGTAGTCATGGCGATGATAAAGTTCGGCGTCTTCATCGTAGTAGGTCCATATTTCACCGTAGGCGTCCGCAGGCCGCAGGTCGGAAAGATATTCCTGGTTCGATCCCATGATGGTACGCAGAGGGGCGGACCGGATGTGATCGCTCATGTCGCCGACGACCAGCAGATTGAGGCGGTTCTGTCGGCTTAAGGCGCGGCGGACGTGGTTGTTGAGCAGTCGGGCTTCGTTCCGCCGCATTTCCGTGTGGCCGAGCGGGTGATACGCTTTGGACTTCAATTGCGCCACGAGAAGACGGAACTGGTAGGTCGGATGTATGCTGATATCCACTTCCAAATAACCGCGCTTCACGGGAACTTGTTCGTCGCCGATACTGAATGTGTCCTCCAAGTGGTGGTAGGAGGAAATAATGGGATAGCGGCTCAGGACGGCGAGGTTTTGCTCCGATTGGTCGCGTTGCAACAACTCATAAGAGATATACGCGAGTCCGCGCGCGGACAGGTCCTCCCGGAAGGCTTCAAAGACAGAGGGCCCGCCCATCTCCTGTAACGCGAGAATGTCGGGACGCATCTCGGTAATGATGGCGAGGACCGCCTCGCGCTCGTCGTCGGGTTTCATGTCGCGCGCCTGGCCGTCTCCCGTGCGATCCAAGTACCCGTAGGCGCCGACATTGAATGTCATGACGGAGAATTCGTCCGCTTCAAGGAGTGGCGCGCTATCGCGGGGCGGCGCATCATCGGGCCGCCCGCAAGCAGCGAGGACGATGCCGGCCAAAAGCACCAGCATCCCGCGCGCCATACGGCCATATGGAATCCTGGGATTCCGCATAGTGTCCCCTCTATTTCAGGAACGCGTTTGCTCGATCTTCTCCGCGATGTCGCGGTATCCGATATCCACGGAATAGATTTCCTTATAGTATTTCGCGGCCTTTTGCTTGTCGCCCATGGCTTCACAGATGGATCCCAACTCGTAGAGCGTATCCTTCTTGGTGCCGTCCATGACCTGCATTTCGGACAATGCCTTTTCGAGCTGTTCGAGCGCGATATCGTACTGTTCCTTCTGTTTGAAGGAGAGCGCCATGTAATAGAGCGCGCGCGTGCGTCGCTGCGGATTGCGCTGAGCTTGCTGGAATTGCTGAATGGCTTCGTTCAGTTGCCCGTTTTGGTAGAGGAGCACACCGTAATCGTACCGGAACTGCAGGTCGTTCGGATAACGTTTCACCCGATTCTCGGCATCCTGCAGTTCGAAGGCGTCGCGTTCCTGTTTTTTGGCTTCGACGGCTTCCGCGTCGCCGGCCTTTTCCAATGCGGCCAGTTCCGCGTCAAATTGCTTTAATTTGACGCCTGAGATGGCGCGGTCGATTTGCGGATCGGCGCCCCCGCTCATTTCCTGCGCCTCTTCGAGGGTCTTCAGCGCTTCGTCGTAACGTTCCGCCCGGAGATAAAGGTCGGCCAGGCCGCGGCGATAATTGACGTTTTGCGGTTCCTGTTCGATCTTGCGCAGGCTGTCCGCAATGAGCGAGTCGATGTCCTTGGATGTCTTGACCGCCTTGGCTTCCTGTTCGAGACGGGTGGCTTCTTCGCTGTCTTTCATGACGTCGCGGTAGGAGCCGGCTCCGGTCCAGCCGCCCTTGCTCATGGTGTCGATCGCACTGGCGTCCTTGTATGCCTTTACGATCTTCGGATCGTTGGGTCGTAGGGCGAGCAGGACTTCGAACACGTCTCGGCCCTTGCTGGTCTCATTATTGTCGAGATAGAGTTGGCCCAGGCGCTTGAGCGAGTCGACGTCTTTCGGATAAAATTCACGGGCCACTTCGAGCATCAGCATGGCCACCTCGGGCATATCCGCCGCCAGCGCCGCCTCGACATGCACATTAATGAAGGGCTTGTTCAACGGATCCGAGCGCAGCAGCTTTTCGGTGATCTTCAGCGCCTTCATCGGGTCTTTCTTAACCGCCGCTTGCGCGGATAGGAGTCCGCCGAGCCCCGTAATCGTGGACAGGACATGGGTCAACTGGCCGCTGTTCTTGGCTTTGAATTCCTTGACTTGGGCGGCGCGCAAAAAGCGACGCGCTTTGAAAAGCCGGGGTTCCAGGTCGAGCACGCTCATGAACATGTCCATGGCGTAGTTCGTGTTACCGCGTTCCATGGCCGCAAAACCTTTTTCGTACATGTCGCGGACCTTGCGGGGGGCGTCCTCCAATGTTACTTCAGCCATGTGAACTTCTCCTTCCGTTGTCTGGGAGTGAATGATATGAAATCAACTGCGGCCATGCAATACGTTAATTCCGTCGCGGCCGTTCACAATTTAGGAATCGATCATGTGGAATCATGGTATAACACTCGGTATCTTGCTGGCCTTCATTTTCGGCCTGCCCGGGGACCGCGCCACACGTGACTTTCCACGCGTCACCGTAGTGGGGGACACGGAGTATGTCACGCTCAATCATTTGGCGCGACATTACGGCTTTCCGCGCCCCCGCCCGCAGGAGCGGCGGGTGGTCCTGGAAAACGATCAACACCGTCTGGTGCTTGACCGTGACGCGCGACGCGCCGAACTGAATGGGGTGACCGTTTGGCTCCATCGACCCGTGGAACCGCACCGCCGGACCTGGCGCCTGACGGCGGCGGATGTGCGCACGGTGCTGGACCCTGTCCTGCGTCCCGCACGCCACCTGCAGGAAGCGGGGTATCAGGTCATTGTGCTCGATGCGGGCCATGGCGGACGTGACGAGGGAGGGCGCGGCGTCATGGGCACATTGGAAAAGGACATGACGCTGATTATCACGCATAAGGTCGCGGCCCTCCTGGAGCAGGGCGGGCATCACGTGTATCTGACGCGTCAGGACGACCGGTACCTGTCCCTGGAAGAACGGGTGCGCATGACGGACGAGGTGGGCGGTGACCTCTTTGTGAGCATACACTTCAACACGGCCGGAAACGCAGAGGCTCGCGGAACGGAAACGTTCGTGTTGTCGGCGGGCGGCATGCCGTCCACGTCCGATCGCGAGCAGTCCTCGTATCCGCCGGCGACGCCCGCCAACTAATACGACGGCGCGAACATGTTGCTGGGATACTTCATTCAACGGCAAATCCTGGAGGCGACGGGTAACGAAGATCGAGGCGTCCGCCGTTCCCGTTTCTATGTGCTGCGCGAGGCGGTCTCGCCGGCGGTGTTGGTGGAGGGCGCGTTTTTGACGAATGTGCGGGAAGAACGTAATGTGCATCGTCCCGAATATCAGCAGCAACTGGCGCAGGGCATTGCGCAGGGCATCTTGAATTACTTGAGCGCGACCCTGCGCGCGCAGTTGGAGGACACGTTATGAGCATTGAAAAGAACGACGCGCCCGTGGCGGAAACCTGGCCGCGTCTGAAGTATTACATGTTCGATTGGGATGACAACATCCTGCACATGCCCACGTTGATACATCTCGAACGCAGGACGGACGAAGGGTGGAAGCCGCACAGCGTGTCGACCGCCGAGTTTGCGAAGATTCGTCGGGATACGGAGAATTATCGACCGCGGGAAGAAGATTGGGACAAGGCCTTCATCGATTTCTACGACTGTGGCGAGCGCGGGGACAAGGCGTTTCTCGATGATACGCGTCGGGCGCTTCGCCCCATTGTGCAGAAAGAGGCGGTTGGCGGGCCGAGTTTTCAGCGATTCAAGAAGGCGCTGATCGAGGGGTCATTGTTTGCGATTATCACGGCGCGCGCCCATTCCGCGGGATCGATCCGGCGGGGCGTGGAGTATTTCATTGAAAACGTGCTACCCCCCGATGAACGGCATCAGATGATCAAGAACCTGCGGCGCTTCATCAAGCTCTTCGGAGAGGATGGAACCCTCTTAACGGACGATGAGGTTTTGGCGCGCTATCTGGAGCTGAACCGCTATCGCGGAGTCACATCGCCGGAGTTTCAGGAGTTGATGGGACGCTCCGTGTCCGGCGCCGAAAGCCCGGAAACCGCCAAGCAGTTCGCCGTAAAAGACTTCGTCACGCATGTCATCAACATTATCCGCGAGCGCGGCGTGGAAGCTTCGATCAGCATGGGGTTTTCAGATGACGACCCGCACAATGTGCATGCCGTGATGGATTATCTGAATGAAGAGTTGGCGCGCCAATTCCCGGATGTAAAGTTTGTGGTGTACGACACATCGGATCCGGCGAATCAGTCTATGCACAAAGTAATCATTAGAGGAAAGTGAGGACCGTTATGCGATGGAAGATGATACAACGCGGCCTGTGGCTGCTGGGGGCGGCGGCGCTAATCTGTCAGACGGCTTGTTCGAGACCGGAAGAGCCGCAAGAGCCGGAAGAGCCGGAAGTTCTTCTTCCGGAAGAGCCGGAAGACATTCTTCTGGTCACCTTGCTCGGGGAGGAGATCTGGAGTGAGGCTTACGCCGAGTACGCGGCGGACGTTCCCGTGGACGAGGCGGCACGGATGCGGGAGCGCCTGGATGATGATGCGTGGTCAGTGT
>SKZA01000358.1 GCA_007127595.1 Kiritimatiellia bacterium | reverse complement strand
GGCCGCCTGCATGCGCGCGGCAAAATCGTCGGGTTCGTCCGCCAGATATTGTTCGAGCTCATGGACGGCTTCCAACAGGATGTCCTGCGCCAATAGCTCCCGCGCGCGCTGAAGCGACGGGTGAACGGGCGGGGGCTCCGCGCCGTGAGCGATCGCCGCCCCCACCCCGATCAGCAGCGCGCCCGCCCATGCCGGCAGGCGTTTCACAATGGTTGCGGTTCCCGTCAAAACCGATACTCCACTGAAGTCCGAACGTCGGTTTGATCGTAATCCACCGACTCAAAATAACTAACCCATCCGACCAGGGCCCAGCGCCGTGTCAGTTCATACGAAACGGAAGCGCTGACGCCAAAGACCGGCTCCCAACCTTGCTGTTCCGGGCCGGGGCCCGGATCTATGCCCAAAGCCGCCGCCTCCGCTTCGCGCTCGCGAAAGGCGCGCCGTTCCTCCGGGCGAACGGATTCCCGGGCCAAGCCGACTCGTGCATCCACGCTTATGAAGAGCCCTGGCCGCCCCTTTCTGAGACTGGCCTCCCCATAGAAGGCATGCGTTTGATACGGAGTCCAGTAGATGCGACTCGCGTCATCCGACGAGGCATACGCATAGCGTGCGCCCAATCGGAACGGGCCGCCCCGGATCACCTGCCACGTCGGGCGAATATCCAGATGGTAGCGGGCATTTCCGTCGGATACGTCGTGATACCGTCCATCGAACCATTGATCCAACCGCTCGTGCGGCTGCCAAAGGAATCGTCCCATGACGGTATGATAGGTCACCCCTTCCACCATGGCCCGTGCCGCGGGAATGGCATCGTATTCGTACCGCGTCAGCCATTCCCCATGCCCGCCTGCAAACCCCTGGGCTTGCAGGCTGATGCGGGGAATCGTATCGTCGGCGTCGCCCGACCACATGCGCGCCCCCCATTCGCCCGATAACGTCACGCTATTCGGCAACAACGCCGCCAGCGTAACGCCCGCAAAGATTTCATCCACTTTCGGGTCCTGCGGCCCAATCGCTTCTCCGTCCGCCACCGCTTCCTGACGATAATGCCCCGATGCGGCTTGCAGTTTCACCAGAACGTTCGGCGCCAGATTGGCTCCCGCAAACGCGGAAATCCGGCGATACCGACTTTCGAGATTGTCCTCGACGTGTTCGTATTCCAGTCGTCCGTACGGCCTGAACACGTCCCAATCGAAAGGATCGCCATCCCACTCAACGCGCCACGGGCGCGGGATCCTTGAAACGCGCAAATGCGCGGCCGGCGCTTCCAACGCCTTGTCTGCGGGAATATATGGAAATTGCGTCGCCCGCATGTCCGCCCGCACCTGTTCGGCCAATGCCACGTTGCCTTCGGAGAGAGCCAATTGCAGACGCGTGCGCTGGGCGAGATAGACGGGATGCCGCCGCAGGAAGTACCGCGCGGTCTCTTCGCCCGTGGCGCGCAGGTGCATCTCATGCCGCTGATACAGCATCGGGTCATCGCCAAGCACCGCATGCCCATAGTAGGACTGCAGGAATCCCATGTCATAGTATTGCCGAGCAACCTGCTTGTTCAACTCCACGGCTTCCGGCTCATTGCTGGCGGCCTGCTGCCCGATTTCACCAAAAGGATAAGCGAAGAAATTTGCGTGCACGCCCAACTCGTCTTCAATATCCCGCCGGCTTCGTCCATACTCTTCGTGCAAGCGCTCGATAAACTCGTCCCGGTTTTCCAGTCGCCCGGCTTCCGGTCGCCAAATGCGATTGCCGAGCGGATACGCGCGGCGGGCCACCTCATCTACCGGCACGACGCGGGCGCCTGTATCGAAATAGTCCGTGACGGCATCATGCTCCATGTCCTCCTCTGTAAGGGGCATTTCCTGATGCGCGTAGTAGGAATGGCTTCCAAAGCTCCATACGCCCGTATCCTGATATTCGCGCAATTCATCCCACGTCGCCAAATAGGCGTCGCCACGATACGTATTCCGGACAATGATATGCTGCGCGATCACCACGCCCAACTCACGGCCGACCGGCGTACCGTGCATCATGGCCGTGGTCAGCGCGTCGTCGAACGTGATCACCGCCAAGCGCGGCGGCGGACCGTCGTCAGGCGGGGCCTCCTCTCGCTCGAGTTCATCGAAGTAGTCTTTCATTTCCATCGGCGTCATGAATTGGTAGCCGGCGTCGCGCAGGGCCAGCAACTGTTCACGGAACTCCTCTTTCGACGGGGCCTGCCCGTATGGGCTGGTACCCAGGGAATGATACAGCAACACGGCCACGGCGCCGCGGCGTCCCGCCGCTTCGAGTCGATCCAACGCGGCATAGGCTTCCGCATAGTTTCCACGGTTCGCATGAAAAACGGCCTCGTCATAGTGAAGGTAGGGATCACGCGGGTTAATGGCAGAGACCGCTTCCAGTGCGGCTTTGGCCTGATCCCAGCGCCGTAGTCCCAGATAGGATTCGAACATGCCGCGCAACGCGCGCAGATTATTGGGATTAAAATCGTCCAACACGGTTCGAAAGCCTTGCAACGCGGATCGATGATCGCCCTTCATCAAGTGCAGTTCCGCCCATTTCAAGCGCCCATCCACATTGCGGGGATCCGACTCAACGCGCGCGGCCTGCAAGGCGATGGCCGCATCGAGCGGGAACCTCTTGGGATACGTCTGGTTCAGCTGTTCCAGCAACGCGCTTAAGCGCGTGCGGATGAGTTGACGGAACGCCTCATCATCCGAAGACTCCAGCATGCGGTACAACCACGGGACGCCTTCCGCGGGATCCGGACCGTATTCACCAGCATCCGCCAGAACCTGAAGCGCCAACAGGTCGTCCGGATCGCGTTCCAGCGCCTGCCGGGCCATGGTCAGCGCCCGACTCACCTCGCCGACATGCAAACGGGCCATGGCTTCCGCCACGAAGTACTCGAGATCATCAGGGTCCTCTTCGCGAATTTCTTCCCACAACGGCAACGCCCGAGCGTATGCCCAATTACTGGATAAGGCGCGCGCCAGTTCAAGCCGCACCTCCTTTCGCGTCGGGTCTTCCGTCAACAGGGTGTCCAGCAAGTCAATGGCCTGATTGAGACGGCCACTCCATCGATAGACTTGCCCGAGGTGAAAGCGGATTTGGTCCTGATGCGGGTCAAGGGCCAAGCTTTGTTCATAATGTTTCAGGCTCGCGTCCAGTTCGTCTTGGCGCAGATAAAGACCGGCCAGCATGTTATGGGCGCGCGGATCGTCCGGCGCCACCAGCAGCAAGCGTTCCCAAAGGCGTCGCGTACGATCCCGTCTCCCCTGATACCAATAGGCCCACCCCAGACTTTCCCACGCATCGAGCTGTGTCGGATCCCGATCGATGACCTGTTCCAAGAGGGGGATGGCCTCCTGATACTCCGTCTCCATGTCGAGTGACAACGCCTTATAAAGGAGCTCCCTCACGGTCATCGCCTCTTGTCGCGCACCAAGCGACCGCTCGTGCGACCCGCTCTCCTCCGCGGCGACGGAGGCGCACACGAACGGTAGACACACCAGAACAACCAGGCCGCCCATACGTTTTACTTTCGGTACACGCGCACTCATTCAGTCCTCGTACCATGGTTCAGGGAGGGGTTCCGGTTCTTCAACCGCTGAGCGGACATCCTCAACATGCGCTTCGGCTTCATGTTCGGGCGCCATGTCGATCAGCGTATGAACGGTCCCTCGCTCCTCGCGACCCCGCACCTGCTCCCAATCGACATGCTCCAACGGCACGGGGTCCGCGACGCCCTGATTCCATGCGCGTGACGCGCCCATCCCGTATACTCGGCCGTCCGGCGACTCTACGGAGGACGCTTGCATGAATACGAGATTCAACCCCGCAGCGTCCGGCCGTTGGGCAAAGGTCTCGAACCAGTCCCTGCCCGGCAATGTGGCGCTCACAACAATCAATCCGTCCAAATCGTGCAGCTCAATCAACGTGCGTAGCTCCGTGGCCGTCACGTCATCGACCGCGGCCAGCCGGACCATGGGCATGAAGCGGAATCCATGAAAATCGGCAAACAAGCGATACAAGTCGTCGGCTTCCGACGGACGGCTGTGCCAGGCGCCGTCTTCGCGACGAACGAACCATTCCGGACTGACATCGGTCAGGTGACCCCGCACCTCGTGTAAACGCCTGACCTGCTCTTCACCAATCCCGTCATGCGACGCAAGGCGGGCTATGCCGGCAGATAGCGGACCGGCGGCGACGGCCTGCACCTGCAGGCGGGCTTGTCCGGGCTCTTCGGCGTGGCCGTCCAAACTGACGCGGCCGCTGTCCAGATCGCGGGGCAACATCATGGGCGAAGGAAAGGCGGGTTTCCCGTTCAGGAACGCCATCGCGCCTTTGCCGCGCACTTCGAGTCGCAGGCTTACGGGTCCTGCATCCGGCGTCCAATCCATGGACCGATCCGCCGTGATCACTCTTTGTCCGTCCCGGGTTTCCCATAACTGAAGGAGCAATTGGCCTTGCGGTTCGTTGAATCCGAAACGGACCATATGGTGCGTTGAGCGGCGGGCGCTCAGCCAGAAGCTGCCCCGGCCGGGAAGCAGGGTCGCTTCCACAAAGGTATCGCGCCATGCCTGCGATCCGAGAAGTCGTAAGTCATACGCCTGCAGCTTCGGGAGGGCACGCAACTCCAAGCCGTCGACGCCCGGACGCGACACCCCGCCCGCCAGTTGCCAGGCATCGGACAACGCGCGGTCCCGATACGTTTCGGCGAGCGGTTCGTATCGCGGATGTAATCGTTTGATTTCCGTGCGCAATTCGGGGTCATCCGTTTCCTGTTCCAATTGAAGCAGGAAATCATAGAGGCGGTTTGCCTCCGGCATGGCCAACAGGTCGTCATCGCGCGCGGCCCGCACAATCATGGCGTGATGCGCCGGATCATTCCCTACCCGCAGAATGGTTCGCAACGCGGACGCCCGTTCTTCCGCTCGCTCCGCCACCCGCAACATCATCAGGGCGGCTTCCACTTGGTCCGGGTCGTCTTCCAGGATTCGGGCGATCCAAGCGCGCGCTTCGGAGCGGCGATCCTGCTGAAGCAGCCATCGGGCCTGCGCGAGGCGAACAGCGGCGTTATCCGGGAAGAGCAAGGCGTAACGGTTCAACCATACACGTGCTTCATCGTGCCAGCCCAGGTCTTCCAGCAATTCGACCAATTCAATAAATCGCGGGAACTGGCCCGGATCCACCTCAAGGCTTTGGATCAGAAATTCCACGGCTTCATCCCGGAAGTTCAAGCGGCGCAGCGCGTCGGCAATGTAGTTCAGGGGCGCAGGATTGCGCGGCTCCACGGCATGCCAATCGGAATAATACGCAATGGCGTTTTCATAGCGCCCCGCCCGCATCGCGACGTGACCTTCCGTTGCGAGTCGCTCAATCCGCCGCGCGAGCGCACGCTGGGCGTCGCGTTCCGGGTCGCGACGCAATTCGTAATAGAGCGGCCGTTCCGCTGCGTCCGGCGCTTGTCGGATCGGTTCATCCCGCACCATTCGCGCCGGATCGATTCCGTCCGGTACCGCGGCATCGCCCGCCAAGGCCAATTGCAGACCCGGCACAGCCGCGGCCAGTGTTTGTAAGGGGCCCGGCTGCCCGATCCATTCAGGGACATTGAGCAGGACCTGTTGGCCTTCATGTCGTAATCGGTCATACAAACTGTTCAACCAATCCGACAAATCGCCGAGTCGAACCGTCCCTCTTCCCGTGAAGCGGATGTAGATTCCATCGACATCCATGTCGGCCAGCCGTTCCCCCCACTGATCAGGCGGCATGCTTTGAAACAGATCGCGTTCAGCAGATAGTTCCACCATCGGCATGAGATTCGCCCCGTACCATTGCGCCAAGCGGCGATACGCCGTTTGGGCGACGCCTTCGGGATCGCGTTCGGGTTGCATGTCCGGGAAGGGAGGACTGATGATGGTATAGCGGTGGGCATTGCGATGGATGGTTTGGATCGCGTGCGCCGCGGAATGCTCTTCCCCGCGCCAATGCGCCACGCGCTCGGTTACGGGTTCGATCGTAAAGGCATCCAATTGTACGCTTGCCGTATAATCGGGATGCTTCGACTCAACACCGATTCCCACGTATCCGGCGCGGTCTGCGACGGCGGGTACGCGCACCGGTTGCGTGAAAAGTATCTCCCCATTCAGCAACACCTGAAGCACACGTTCGCGCATAACGATTCGTACCCGATAACTTTCGCCTATTTCCCGCAGGAATCGGGACGAGGCCAATAGCTGCGGCTCCGCTCCATCAACCAACGCGAGAACCCGAAACGAGCCGTCGGGATCCCATTGGAGATTCAGTCCATGCGCTTCATCGGGCGGCGTACGCAGCCACCAATGCAAGGTGCCATGATCAGGACGGACCACCGTCTCCACTTCCCCATTTTCCAAGCTACGGCTACCGGCCACCCAGATACGGCCGGGCCCGTCGTCGCCCCGAGCGGTCAACCGCATGGCTGCCGCGGTCAGGGCGATCCCGTCACGGTCCAACACCCAGTCGTCCGGAGTCCAGCTCCCCGCCTCATCTTTTCGCATGGGACGATTGTCCGTCAGTGTCGACAGTCTTTCCGCCAGCTCGAAGCCGCTCCATTCGGGAGCGACCTGCAGCCGGTTCAAACGCATCGGGTCACTGGCCGCCCCGTTGTACGCCAACGGGCCGGCAATAAACGCCAAGTCGTAGTGGCGGTTGACCAGTCCCAATCGAATCAGATTCCAGATTGGCTGGTGCGGTCCGTCCTGGCCGAACGATCCATGGGGATAGGCAAAGGCCAACGGCCTGGCTTGCAGACCATTTTGAATCGCTTCGAGCGTCCGATTCTGTTCCGCCAGAATTCGGTCTCTATATTCATACGCCGTCTCCAAGCGCCCGATCGATTCCAGCCATTTCAGGTGCGTGAAGCCGTCCCCCCTCTCTCCGTCAGCCGAAATCTTCACCGTGTCGCGCGCACTTCCTCCCTTGGCGCCGACCTCCCATCGGCGTTCTCCCACCGCCATGCGCAGGGCGCGCCATGCGGGTGGCGTCCCGGCGTGTGCGGGGGCCGACACGCCGCCCACGAACACCGCGG
>SKZA01000247.1 GCA_007127595.1 Kiritimatiellia bacterium | reverse complement strand
GACCGAGCCGGAGAATAGGGAGCTCGCGGAGTACGTGGTGAAGATGACGGCGCGCGTGGAAAACGACTGCGAGATTCATGCGGCGTTGCTGCTCTACAAGGCGCGGGCGTTGCGTGTACTGGGGCTGCACACGGCGGCGCGCGACGCGTTGACCGCCGGGTTGCGACGTAAGAAGGATCGCCCGGAGGATCTTCTACAGGCCCTGGCTTATGAGCGGGCGCATGTGTACGAGGATTTGGGACAGAAGTCCCGGGCCCGCGGCGAATATGAGAAGCTCTACGCCCAGGATCCCGGTTTCGAAGATGTGGCGGAACGGTTGGGGGTGAAGTGATGGGTGCATGGCTCGGACTTGTCGCGTGGTTGGCGTTGGTGTTTGCCGCTTCGTTGACGGGCGTTTTTGTGTCCACGGACGGTTGGTACGAGGAATTGAACAAGCCGGCATGGAATCCGCCGAACTGGATTTTCGGGCCGGTTTGGACGGCGCTTTATATCATGATGGCGGTGGCGGCCTGGCGTGTCTGGTTAAGCGGCGGTTGGAAGGTGCAGCGCAAGGCGCTCAGCCTGTTCATGATTCAGTGGGCGCTGAACGCCCTTTGGACGCCGCTCTTCTTCGGGTTGCAGCTGCCGGGCTGGGCTTTCGCTGAGATCCTTGTTCTGTTCGTGTTCATTCTGCTTACGATTCGCGCCTTCTGGCCGGTGGACCGAATTGCGGGTGGCCTCATGATTCCGTACGCGGGCTGGGTGGCGTTTGCGAGTGTGCTGAATTTTGCGATCTGGCGGATGAATTGAGGAAGGGTAGGAAGTAAGACGTAAGAAGTGGTAAGAAAGAAGGTTGTAGCCTTTCAGGGGGCATGTCGGGACCGAATTGCGGATCTTGCTTGATGCTGAACGAAAGTTCAGTATTTTGAAGAGAAAGAGAAGCCGCCGTTCCGGACGTCAGCCATGTCGTATAAGGTACAACCGATTACCCTATCTTCGTTTCCGCGCGCGATTCTGCATGTGGATTGCGACGCGTTTTTTACGTCCGTCGAGCAGTCCATTCATCCGGAACTGAAAGGGCGTCCGGTGGTGACCGGCAAGGAGCGGGGAATCATTGCGTGCGCAAGTTACGAGGCCAAAGCGCTGGGGATCCGTCGCGGCGTGGGTTTGTGGGAAGCGCGGAGGATGTGCAAAGACCTTGTGGTGCTGCCCAGCGACTATGAGATGTACAGCCTGTACTCGAAGCGGATGTTCGACATCATGCGACGCTACACGCCGATGGTCGAAGAACATTCCATTGACGAAGGCTTTGCGGATTTGAGCGGTTTGCGTCGCGTTTTTCACGCGTCCTATGAGGAGATGGCGCGCCGGATTCAGGCGGATATTCATAACGAGCTGGATATAGGAGTGTCCGTCGGGCTGAGTTTGTCCAAGGGGTTGACCAAGCTGGCTTCAAAGTTTCGCAAGCCGCGCGGGTTTACCGCCGTGGCCGGTCCGCACATCCATCTTTTTCTGCAGCGCATTCCGATCGCCGACGTGTGGGGATTCGGGCGGAACACGGTGCAATTGCTGCAAAAGCACGGTTTGCAAACCGCGTATGATTTTGTCATGCGCCCGGAAAGTTGGGCGGACCGTTGGCTGGGAAAGGTCGGCCGGGATATCTGGACGGAATTGCGGGGCGGATGCGTGCTGCCGGTTAATCCGGAGGAAAAGAGCGCCTATGCAACGATCAGTAAGTGCAAGACGTTTACGGCGCCGTCCGATAGCCGGGATTTCGTGTATGCTAAACTGGTCCGTAATGTGGAGTCGGCGTTCATCAAGTTGCGTCGTTACCAGTTAAGCGCACGCGAGCTGCTGGTGGTGTTGCGACATAAGGATTATCGACAGGACGCCGTCGAAGCCCGTCTGAGCCGTCCAACGTCCGCCACGCAGGAAGTCGTGCCGTTGGTGCGTGAACTTTTTGAGGCTATTTATCGACCCGGCGCGCCATATCGGGCGACCATGATCGTATTGGGCAAGCTGCAGGCGGATCGCGGACGCCAATACGAGCTGTTCGAAGATCCGGTGCGCATTGATGCGATGGCCCGCGCTTCGCGCGCGATAGACACGATCAACGAACGATTCGGCAAACACAAGGTGTGTCTCGGTTCCGGGTTGCACCTGGATCAGGGGCGCCGGACGGACCGCGACGAACGGCCCTGGCGCAAAAACGACTTGTTGAAAGGCGAGACGGCGCGCAAGCGGTTGGGCTTTCCGCGGTTATGCGTGGATGTGTGAGCCGTTGCCCCGGCCTATTCCTCTTCCGTCGCGACTTCCGCTTTCGCCAACCGGGTCAGTTCTGCTTTCAGTTCTTCCATGCCTTGCGGATGGAAGCCGATCTTCTGGTGCCGGATCACGCCGTCACGATCAATCAGGATTATCGTCGGGATGCTGAAGGCGCCGTATTCCAAGGCAATATCGCCATCTTCGTTGATGCCGGAGGGGTAGGTGATATTGAACCGGTCGAGCATCCTCTTCACCCGGGTTTCCATGCCGGCGCTGTCGACACTGACGCCCAGGAAAACGATGTCGTCGCCCCCGAACTCCTCGTACATGTCCTGGAGCCAAGGCAGGGACTCGACGCAGGGCGGGCACCACGTGGCCCAGAAGTCGAGCAGGACGACCTTTCCGCGTTGTTCCGAAAGGCGAAAACTTTCGCCGTCGAGGAGGGTGAGTTCAAAGTCTGGCGCGTCCTCTCCTATCAGGTCCATTTCGGGCATGCCCATGGCGCCTTGCATTGCGTCGGCGAGTTCGTCGAAGTCTGCCACTTCTGTAAACCCGGTGGTGTCGTACGCAAACAACTCGTCGTCCAGTTCCTGATTGATTGCCCAGCTCAGTACGCGCTGGGTCAGCGTGTAGCTGGTCGGCATGCCCGGCATGGCCGCGTCGGCATAAGCGGACAAGTCCACCTCCACCCGCATGCCGGACACCAGCCCGGTTTCCTGATCGATCCAGACCTTGATCGCCTCCGCCAACTCCACGTCGTCGTCTTCAACATGAATCTGAATCACCCAGGCGGGTCGTCCGTCGCGTTCTTCGTCATCAAGAACGGTAATATCAAGATCCTCGACAAAATCTTTCAGTACCCCTTGCGGATCGGCGCTCAGGAGTGCGGCGATGTCGGGAAGCACGATGCCGCCGAGATATTCTTCGTGTTCCAGCAGTGTCGCGGCAAGATCTTCGTCGATGGGAAAGCGAATGAAGTAATCGAACGCCTGAAACAGAACGACCAAGTGATCGCCGTCACTTACCAGCGTCACCATATCGGAATCGACGACCAACCGGTTCGGGCGTTGGTAGATAAACAGGCTTTCCTGTACCATTTCTTCCTCATGCCCTTCGACCACCATGGAAATCGTCATCGCGCCGCGTTGTTGAATGGACTGCACGGTCGCCTGGCGTTCGACAATGCGTTCGATGAGGTCGTGAACGGCCTCGTCAGCAAAGGTGACGGGGGCAAGGACGGCGAGCATGCAAACGGCGCTTGCGATCCGGCGGATGGCGGTATCATTCATTCGAGTCTCCTTAAGGGTAAAGGCTTGGAGCCAGTGTCCGCCATCGCGAAACGGAAATCAAGATGTAACAGGGTGGACAAGCACCCCTGAGCTTGTGTACCGGACGGATATCGCGTAAGGAGACGTGGATCGGAGAAGAACCATGCTGATTGCCAGGGATTGGACGGATTACGAATTGTTGGACGCGGGCCGCGGAGAAAAGCTGGAGCGGTGGGGCAAGGTGATTTTGCGCCGTCCCGACCCCCAGGCCATCTGGCCGCCGGTGCAGGGGGCGCGCTTCTGGGATAGGGCGGACGCACGGTATCAGCGAAGCGGCACGGGGGGCGGGCACTGGGCATATGGGAAGTCCATGCCGAACCAGTGGCAAATTTCGTACAAGAAGCTGCGCTTCCACATTGAACCGACCGGATTCAAGCACACCGGTCTCTTTCCTGAACAGGCCGTCAATTGGGATTGGATGGCCGATCATGTACGCAAGGCGAATCGCCGCATTCGAGTCTTGAACCTATTCGCCTATACGGGCGGGGCCACGGTGGCGCTGGCGGAAGCCGGGGCGGAGGTGTGTCATGTGGATGCGGCCAAGCGCATGGTCGCGCGCGCCCGTGAAAATGCCATGTTGTCCGGATTGGGAAATCGCAGTGTGCGCTATATCGTGGACGACGTGATGAAGTTCATTCAGCGCGAAGTGCGACGCGGGAATCAATACGAAGCGATTGTGATGGATCCCCCGACCTACGGGCGCGGCCCGACAGGTGAGTTATGGAAGTTGGAGGACACATTGTTCCCGCTGGTGCAGACCTGTACGGAGCTCTTGAGCGACCAGCCGCTGTTCTTCCTTGTGAATTCCTATACCAGCGGTTTCTCGCCGATGGTCGCGGCCAATATGCTCAAGACGCTCATCAAGTCGGAACGCGGCGGCGCGGTTACATGCGGCGAAGTCGGGTTACCCATTTCCTGTTCCGACCTCGTACTCCCTTGTGGCGCGTACGGGCGCTGGGAAACGGGGGACGAACCCTGAACCCGAATTTGAACAGAAGCGCGCAAAAAAAGTTTGAACAGGAGGCCGCAGAGACTTGGGCGATGGGAGCGAAGCCGTTTAATCATGGCAAACCCATTTTATTTTCTATTAGGGGTGAGATATCTGTCACTTGAAGGTTAAAAGTTGAACGTTAAGCGTTAGACGTTCTCTTTCCCGAACCCCGAACCCCGAACCCCGAACACTGAACACCTCCCCCATATCCCTGCTTCACGAGGACAACCATCTCCTCGTCGTCGTCAAGCCTCCCGGCGTGCCGTCTCAGGCCGATCGGACGGGTGATCCGGACATGTTGTCGCTGCTCAAGGCTGATCTGAAACGGCGGCATAACAAGCCGGGAAACGTGTTTCTCGGGTTGGTGCATCGGCTGGACCGGCCCGTGGGCGGGGTGATGGTGTTTGCGAAGACCTCGAAGGCGGCGTCGCGTTTGTCTGAGCAGATGCGCGCGGGCCATTTGGGGAAACGTTATCTTGCGCGCGTACGCGGATGTCCGGATCCACGCGAAGGCGAACTGGAACACTTTCTGTTGAAGGACTCTACGACGAACACGGTGCGCGTGGTTGAAGAAGGCGCGTCCGGGGCAAAGCGCGCGCTTTTACGCTATCGCGTCGTGGAATCCGACGCAGACAGCAACATCGTGGAAATCGATCTGCTGACCGGGCGCCCTCATCAGATTCGCGTGCAATTCGCCGCGATCGGATGCCCGCTTGTCGGTGATCGGAAGTACGGGGCTTCAAGCGGGGAGGAAACGGATCTTGCGCTTTGGTCGCACGAGGTGCGTTTCAACCATCCGACGCGGGACGAGCAACTGGCCTTTTCGGCGCCCCCGCCGTGGGTGTAGCAGCCCGATGATAGACGTGTGCTTGGGCTGCGATCAGGGTGGCACAGGCGTCTCGGCCTGTGATCCCTTGTGTTTCAAAAGTTGCCTTCAATATTGGTAAGCGTTGACGAGCAGACATTCCGCTTGGAGGGACGCGCTTCCGCGCGTCCGGGTCACGCGGAAGCGTGACCCTCCAATATGACGCTATTTCTGAAACACAATACCAGCCGGCTTCGCTATCCCTTCTTCTTCCGTGCCGTGCCGTCCTTATAGAACGGCAAGTCCACGACCGTCGCCGGCAGGCGCGTGCCGCGCGTTTCGGCGGCCAGCTTGGTTCCCGGCGCGCTGAGCTCGGTGCGCACATAGGCCAGGGCCACGGCCACGCCGAGACTGGGTGCGAGCGAGCCGCTTGTAATCTCGCCCACTCGCTCGTCCTCCCGCAGGACTGCGTCGCCTGCGCGCGCGGCGCGTTTGGTTTCCAACTGCAAGGCGACCAAGTTTTCGGGAACGCCTTGTTCGAGGTCGCGCATGACGGCGTCCTTCCCGATAAAGTCTTTCGAGGTATCCATGAACATTCCGTTGGTCGCCGCCACCGGCGTGCGGTCGGATCCGAGTTCATGGCCGTAGAGTGGATAGCCCACTTCCAGGCGCAATGTGTCGCGCGCCCCGAGGCCCGCGGGCTGAATGATGCCGGGCGCGAGGAGCTGTTTCCAGATGCGAACGGCTTCGTCTGCGGGAAAATAGAGTTCATAGCCCCATTCGCCCGTGTAACCCGTGCGACTGATCATGCAGGGCATACCGTTCAGTTTCTCTTCACTGCAATAGAAGTACTTGAGGTCGGGCAACGCCGTTCCGAGCGCGACTTCCGTCGCCGCGCGCGCTTCCGGTCCTTGCACGTCGAGTTTGGCGGTGTCCGGCGAGCGGTCCTTAAATACGGTTTCAGGCGAGAGATGACTGCGAATCCAGTCGGCGTCTTGGTCGAGTGTTCCGGCATTTACAACGAGAAAGAACCGGTCGGGCCCGAGTCGGTAGCAGGTGAGATCGTCGATGACCCCGCCGTTCTCGTTGAGCAGGAAGCCGTAGCGGCATTGTTGCGGTTTAATCGTCGCCACGTTCTGCGTGAGCAAGCGTTCAAGGTCCGCTTCGGCTGTCGGGCCGCTGATTTCGAATTCGCCCATGTGGCAGGTATCAAACAGAGAGGCTCGTGTACGCGTATGTTGATGTTCCGCCATAATGCCGGCGTACTGGATGGGCATGGTCCAGCCGGCGAACGGCGCCATTCGCGCGCCGAGCGCGACGTGTTCGTCATGAAGGGGTGTTTTGCTTTGCATGCCGTCTACTGTAGAGGAGGGCGCGCGGTAATGCGACCCCTTAACCCGCATTTCTCATCGCCTATGGGTGTCTCCTTTGTGTCTTCTTCGCCCCCACGACCTTGTGTCGTGGGAACGCAAGTTTGCTGGTTGCACGCTACACATGAGCGTGAAATGAGCCCGAGCTGAGCAAGTAGGGAGTAGTTCCGAATTTGCTCAAAACGGGCTCTCTGTATTGCTCATAATCATTCTCTGACCCAGCGTTCGACTCCCACGACCCCGCGTCGACGCGGGGCAAGCACAAGGTTTACCCCGCCCGGGGCGGGGTCGTGGGGCATCAGGTGAGAAATGTGGGTTAATGCGCTTTTGCG
>SKZA01000187.1 GCA_007127595.1 Kiritimatiellia bacterium | reverse complement strand
CGTGATCAATAAAAAAGCCGTGGCCAATCTGCGCGCCGGGATTGATGTCCACGCCGGTCTTGGAGTGCGTCCATTCGCTCATGACACGCGGCACGATGGGGATGTCGAGTTTGTACAATTCATGTGCCAGGCGATGCGAAACAATCGCGAGCAGGCCGGGGTAGGCGAGTTGCACTTCCGCGAACGTCAATGCCGCCGGATCACCTTCGTAGGCGGCTTTGATGTCCTCGACCACCAGTTTGCGCACTTCGGTGAGGCGTTTGTAGAAGGCGCGCATCGCGGCAAAAGATTCATCGCGGGAATCGCTTGGTTGGGGTGCGCCGTCCATGACAGCGGCTGCGCCTTTCCAGCGGAACGGGATGGCGCGTTCGATCTCCGGGCGCAACACGCGCCAGGCTTGGCTCAAGCGGCGGATAAGAAACAGGCCCAGTTCGTTCCGGTCCACATCTGTATGAGACATGCGGCCCGGGACCATGGAATCGATCAGGATCTTTAGGGCCTCGACAATGTTCAGCGTGTTCGGATAGCCGTCGAGGACACTGTCGGGCCGATCTTCGCCGTTATGGTGATAGAGCGGCGCCAGCGCCTCTACGGTCTGGCAGACACAATATTCCATGCCTTTGGATAGGCATTCCTGTTCTTTTGATGCGCTCATGACGTTGCGTACATTTCCCTTTGGAGGGTCACGCTCTCGTCCCGCCGTAGGCCTTGCGAAGGCGGATCCGCGTGACCTGGACGCGCCGAAGCGCGTCCCTCCAATGTGAGGTTCCCTCTGAAATATGACCCTAGCGGGAATGGGAGGGCGAATCAAGCATAGGGATATTCTCTCTGTTGGACAGAATCGTCAAAAGGCGCATAGTATGGCCCGGATCGTATGGGTTTGGGAGTTGATACTATGAAGATATTGAAAGCTATCGTCGTCTTGGTTGTCGTGGCTGTGATCGGGGTTGTCCTGGCGCGTTACCTGGTGGTGCGCAACATCGTCCAAACGGTGTTGGCCGAACAGTTGGGCGCTGAAGTGGAAGTCGGCGAGATGGATGTCGATATCTGGCGTTCGACCGTTTCGCTGACCGATATCCGGTTTGCCAATCCGGAAGGGTTTCATGGCGATACCGCGCTCGAGATCAACCGTCTTGACCTCACCTATCGGTTCTTCTCCCTGTTTACGCGAACGGTGCGCCTGCCACGGGTTGTGCTCGATGTGAACCGGGTTGTCATGGTTACGAACGAGGAAGGACAGACGAATCTAGAGCAGTTTGTTGTCGAGGGCCGAGAACGTGATCGAGCACGGACGGAGAAGGCGGTGGTAACGACGGAGGAAACGACGCAACCGGTAGAAGCTGTGCCGGAGCCCCGCCGAACCCGCGCGCGGCGTGAGACGCATATCGATCGGCTAGACTTTCGTCTGGGCGAGGTGGAGATGCGGGACTATTCGCGAAGCGGCCCTGAACCGGCGGTGCGGAATTATCGGTTGAATCTGGAACGTACCTTCACGGACGTGCGTGAATTGGAGTCGATCGCGCAAGCGGTGGGAACGGACCTTGCCATGACGATGGGCCCGCAATTATTCCGGGACCTCCTTGACGATTCAGGAGTCCGGACGGAAGACCTGCTGGAAACCATTTCAGAACATAACGGGGACCTCGAAGAATTGGGTCGCAAGCTGGACGAGCAGACCAAGGATCTGCAACGGGAACTGCGCCAGCAATTTCGCTCATTGCGGGAACGGGCGGAATAGCCGCCAATGAGCCGCCAATGATCCGGTCATTGACCAGCGGGCAGTTCCGGTGCTAATGTATATGTCCTTTCAATTCGTATCGGGGCGTAGCGCAGACTGGTAGCGCGCTTGAATGGGGTTCAAGAGGTCGCGAGTTCAAATCTCGCCGCCCCGACCACTTACTCTCGATCCAGAATTTCCCGCACTTTGGTGTTGAGGGAGTGGATCGAGAACGGCTTTTGCAGAAAGTCGATGTCCTCTTCCAACAGTCCGTGTTTCGCGATAACATCTGCCGTATAACCCGACATGTATAGCACCTTGATGTCGGGGAGCCGTCGACGCAGTTCCGTGGCGAGCGTTCGCCCGTCGGAGCCCGGCATGACGACATCGGTGAGAAGCAAGTCGATGGCTTTCTCGTGATCTCCGGTCAGGGCCAGCGCGTCTTTCGGGTTCCGAGCCGTGAGCACGTGGTAACCGAATTTCCGCAACATATTCGCGGCCAACTCAAGGATGGCGCTATCATCCTCGGTGACCAAGATGGTTTCCGTGCCGGTTTGGGGCTGTGTTTTCGAATCGTTTTCGGTACTTCTCGAGGCATCAGCGGTGCGGGGAAAATACAGTGTGACGGTGGTTCCGACGTCCACTTGGCTCTCCACATGGATGGCGCCGTTGTTCTGTTGCATGACGCCGTATACGGTGGGCAACCCCAAGCCTGTGCCTTCGCCAATTTGCTTGGTGGTGAAGTAGGGATCGAAGATGTTGTCCATGACCTCTCTCGTCATCCCGCATCCCGTATCGCTGACGATGACGGTCACGTAATCTCCCGCCTGTAGTGTAAAGTCACGTATAAGTCTGGGGCGGTCCAGATGCACATTACGTGTTTCGATGGTCACCGTGCCCAATGCCTGTATCGCGTCACGACTGTTGACCACAAGGTTCGCCAGAATCTGGTCCAGTTGCGAGGGGTCTAGTTTGACCTTCCCGATATCTTGACCGGGCAGCCAGTGCATTTCAATATGAGAGCCGATCAGGCGCTGCAGCATTTTGATCATGCTGGAAATGGTTTCGTTCAGGTCGATGACACGCGGTTGGTAGGCTTGTTTTCGGGCAAAGGTCAGCAGTTGGCGCGTCAGATCGGCGGATCGTTCGGCGGCTTGCTTGATATCCGTGAGGGCTTCCCGGATAGGGGCCGGGATGTGCGCATCTTCCAACGCTATTTCCGCGCTGCCGAGGATTGCTTGCAGTTTATTGTTGAAATCGTGCGCAACGCCTCCGGCCAGGCGTCCGATGGCCTCCATCTTCTGGGCCTGTCGAAATTGATCCGCGAGGTGTTTCTGTTCGGTAATGTCCTCCTTGATGGCGAGGAATCGCAGGATGGAGCCGTCTTCGGCGAAAATGGGCGAGATACTCGCCCGCTCCCAAAACAGCGTCCCGTCCTTTTTCCGGTTGTGCAATTCGCCCTGCCACACACCTCCGTGCGTGATGGTGTTCCACAGGTCTTCATAGATCTCAGGGGGATTCCGGCCCGACTTCAGAACCCGCGGATTTTGTCCGACAACCTCACCCGCCGTGTACCCTGTCACCTCGGTGAACTTGGGATTGACGTATTCGATGGTACCTTCGAGATCCGTAATGACGACGCAGGCGGGGCTTTGCTCAACCACGGCGGACAGCTTGCGAATGGACTCGGCGGTGCGTTCTCTTTCCGCCGTGGTTTCGATCGACTTCAGGCTGTGCGCCATCATCAGGCCGATCAGGACGGTCGCGATCGGATAGATCAGGAGCACGGGTAATGCGATCGTGCGGACAACGCGCAGGGCGAGTTCCAGGGGCATCAGAAATAGAAGCGCCAGCATGATGACGTGAATGACGACTCCGAATAGCAATAGTTCACGCCATGCAAGTGATGAGAGTGCGCGTTGCCGGTGATGGCGCCATGCCAAGCCGACGAGCCCGGAAATGACAATAATAGACAGGCCAGACATCATGCCGGCGCCGCCTTGAGATAGGCGAAGCAGTCCGGTGCAGATGATGGCCGTAATCGTGGGGATCGTGCCGAGGAACAAGCCGGAAATCCCAAGCAGCACGGAACGGGTATCGAATGCCACGCCCGGTTCCAATTCCCAGCGCGTCAACATGATGGCGACGCCGATGCTACCGACGAGCACGCCTACTTGCAGTTGCTGCCACGGGCTTGTCGGGCGCCGCGGCGCGACCAGCACGCTATACAGGTAGACGAGGGTCACCAACAAGGCGGCGTTATGGACAAGGCCGATGATTATGGAGTTCGTCATACCGTCCCCCTCTAGGGCATTGCGGCAGGGTCATGTCTGCTCGCAATACATGGGAAGCGTAGCCCCGTACTCATTCATGTGCCAAGCCAATTTCGCGAGTCGCGGCTCCGCTTTCCCTCGTCTTACGGAGCCTTGCGGCCTGTCACATTCTTCCTATCCATTCTATTGCATATTTCTTGTTAAGTTTCTGTTTGTTCGCTATATTTAACGCTATTTCGGAGGTTAAACACTCAGAGGATGTTGAGTTATGGTTGCCGGTGATGATCTGTTGATTGAGAGGGTGCAATGGAGTTTCGGGGAGTAAGCGCTTTGTTCATTCAGTCTTTTCTACTCATGGCCCTGATGGCCGCCGCGCCAGAGAATGGGGAAGCCGCCCCCTTCAAGGGGACGCATCAGGTGATTATCCACGAAATCGCGTGGATGGGAACAAGTGCCTCGGAAGAGCAGCAGTGGCTGGAACTGTATAATCCGGGCGAACAGGCCGTTTCCCTTGCCGGTTGGACGCTGCGTACCCGGGACAATTCCTTTTCGACGAGGCTGGAGGGCGAGATCGGGCCCGGAGATAGTTACATCCTCATACAGGAAGATCATCCCGACCTGCCCGGCGTGCCGATCGGCGGCACGTTTTCAGGATCGTGGTCGGATTTGGGCGAGCGTTTGCTGCTGATTGATTCCAGGGGGCGCACGGTTGACTTGGTGGATCGTTGGTATGCGGGCGATGTGCGCACGTTTGCGACCATGCAACGGGTCTATCCCTATCGGGCCGGCTATATTTCTGGCAGTTGGGATACCTCCCGGGTGCGCTACGATCTGGGGTACGGCACTCCTGGTTTCCGCGACACGACCCGCCCGACAGGACAGCGCATCCATTCAGTGTATCATGCGCCCGATTCCATCAATGTATATTTTAATCATAGCGCGTTGACCGAATTCGCCAAAGAAGGGAACGAAGCCAATCATACGGTCAACCTCGAAGAGCGTTTCCTGAAGCGTCTGCGGCAAGCGACCAACACCATTGATATTACCATCTACGAACTGAACCTGCCGGATCTGACCGATATGTTGATCCGCAAGGCCGCGGAAGGGGTTCGGGTGCGTGTGATCGTGGACGCCAAGGAGCCGCATCCCGGCGATGCGGAACGGGTGGAACGCTGGGAGACGGCTCGTATGCATCTTGAACGCTTGGTACGCGGGGCGGACGGACAGTTGGGAACCGATGATGATGTGATTGTCTTCGCGAACGCCCCGATACTGGCATTTGAAGGCGCCGCCCGCAGGCGCGCGCTCGGGTTACCGTCACGACCCGACGATATCCCAATCGAGTCCGTCAATATTGGCGGCATTGATAAGCGCGGCCGGATTCTCGTGAAAGGAGAGCGCCGCGAGGACGGCACGTATTTCAGCCCGGGCACGCAGATGCATAACAAGTTCATCATCATCGATGATCGATGGGTATGGACAGGCAGCATGAACTTTACAATCACGGACTTGTACGGGTCGGAGGAGAACAAGTTGTTGGGTATTCTGGACGGGAATACAAACAACGGAATCGAGATTCATTCGCCGGATGTAGCGGCGATTTATCGCGCGGAATTTGCGCGTATGTGGGGCGGTGATGGCGACCGGCCCGTTCCGGAGAAGGCCCGGTTCAGCGGACGAAAGGAATCGCGCGATGAACCGCATCGGGTGAAGTTGGGCGACACACGCGAAATGGATATCTACTTTTCGCCGGGTTACAACGTCATTCCGGCGATGACGCGTCTCGTGGAGCAACAGGCCGAGGAGAAGGTTTACTTCGCCATATTCGCCTGGTCGGATTTCGCGTTGGATCAAGCGCTCAAGGTCAAATGGGAAGGGGCTCCGGAAGATCGGCAAGGCAGGCGCACAGGATTCATGGTCCGCGGTGTATTCGAATTCTGGGATGATTGGTGGTCAGCGGCCATCAATATGACCGGACGCATTGCGACCGAGTCGTCTCCCAACAATCCGAATGTGCGTTGGCGTCATGCACCGCCGGTCTATCGCTCGAATGAGCCCCGCCGTTTGCATCACAAGTATATGCTTATTGATCCCGACACCGAACACAACCCGACCGTCATTACGGGATCCGCCAACTGGAGCAACAACGCAAACAACATCAATGACGAAAACAGCCTGTTCATCTACTGCGATCTGATCGCCAATCAGTATGTGCAGGAATTCTACGCGGTGTACTTCCGGGCCGGCGGAACGTTGGATGATTAGCGGTCGCGCGGCGCCCTGCTGGAGCAGGGCGCTACGGATAAGAACCTGCACGCAACCGCATGTCGACTTTGTAGCTCCCTGCTCCAGCAGGGAGCAAAGTGATCGCAAAGGTCTTTACACGGCGAGGGTTTTTCTAATTTCTACCGATCCCGCTCGATGACGTATCGCGCGATGGCGATCAACGGTTCGGTGGGGCCCTTGAAGGGCGCGAGCGCTTCGATGGCTTCGTCGACCAACCGCCGTGCGCGCTTCTCCGATTCTTTTTTTCCGTAGAGGGCCACGTAGGTTAACTTCTGATTCTTTATGTCGCTGCCCGTCGGTTTCCCCATGTCTTTGGCATTACCCGATTCATCCAGGACATCGTCGGCGATCTGGAATGCAATGCCGATATTGCATCCATAAAGTGACATGGCGTCGAGTTGTTCGCTGCTTGCTCCGCCGGAAATGGCGCCAACCCGCACGGCGGCCCGAATAAGCGCGCCCGTCTTGTGCAGGTGAATGAAGTTCAGTCGATCCGCCGTGGGCGAGTCCTCTTCCGCGGCCAAGTCTTCAAATTGTCCGGCAATGATACCGCGACTGCCCGCCGCCTCGGCTACTTCCAGCGCATATTGGCTCGGCAGGTAGGGCTCGGGGGCCCGGCATTGGGCGAGCCATTCAAAGGCCAGTGTGAGCAACGCGTCACCTGTCAGAATGGCATTGGCTTCGCCGAACTGAATATGCGCCGTCGGTCGGCCGCGCCGCAGTTCGTCGTCGTCCATGGCCGGGAGATCATCATGAATGAGGGTATAGGCGTGGAGGACCTCGATCGCGATGGCGGGCAGGAGCGCGG
>SKZA01000341.1 GCA_007127595.1 Kiritimatiellia bacterium | reverse complement strand
GCCCCACGACCCCGCTCGGAGCGGGGTCGTGGGGGCGCACAAGATACGAAAAGGACGCCCGTAAACGGTAAGAAATGCGGTCTAACCGGCCTCCGTAATCGCCTCATTCACGGCTTGTACAGCCTTTTTCAGCTCGTCAGCCTCGATATTCAACGGCGGCATGAGATAAATGACCGGTCCCAACGGACGAAGAAGATAGCCGCGATCGCGTAACAGATGTTGTACGCGCCGTGGGCGCGGCGGCGTGGCGTCGTCCGGCTTCAATTCCACTGCGCCGATCAGGCCGAGACAACGGACCTCTTTCACCGTTTCGATCTCTTTCAGCGCAGCCAGTTCAGTTGCCAGTAAGCGCCCGGATTCGGCGGCGCGCGCCACGATGTCCTCCTCCTCGTAAACACGCAAAGTCTCCAATGCCGCCGCGGCGGCAATGGGGTTCCCACTCCACGTGTGTCCGTGATAGAACGTATGGTCCTCGGGTGCGTCGGCGAAGGTTTCATGGATATCGTCCCGCACGATCACGGCGCTCAACGGCAGGTAACCCGCAGTGACCGCCTTTCCAACGCAGACCATGTCCGGGTCGATACCGGCATGTTCAAACGCGAACATTTTGCCTGTGCGCCCAAAGCCCATCGCAATCTCGTCCACGATCAATGGGATCTGCAGTTGGCGACAGACTTCCGCAAGTCGCTTGAGATAACCCGGTCCATACATCTTCATGCCCGCCGCGCCCAGACAGAGCGGCTCCACAATCACGCCGGCGATTTCGTCCGCCCGCTCGGCCAGAAAGGCGGGAACCTCGTCAAAACAGGAGGCATGGCATCCGGGATCGGTGCATCCGCGGCAATCGGGTAGGTCGAGTCGCCAAGCCTCATTCAGCGCGGGGCGCAACAAGCGGTGAAACGCTTCCAGATAACCGACGCCCACCGCGCCAAGCGTGTCACCGTGATACGCCTCTTTCAGTGATACGAAGCGCGTGCGTTTCGTGTGACCGGTCTGATGCGCATATTGCAGCGCGATCTTCAGTGCCGCTTCCACCGAGCTGGCGCCGTCGCTTGCAAAATGGACATGTCGATCGGGAGAAGGCATTAAGGCGGCGAGCTTGTCCGCCAATTCCAATGCGGGCGGATGCGATAGATTGCCCAAAATGCTGTGTTGCAGGACTTCCGCCTGTTGTTGAATGGCCCGTACGATGCGCGGATGCGAATGACCCAACGAGCAGGCCCACCACGAGGACACGGCGTCCATGTATCGGTTACCCGCCTCGTCGTACAAATACAGGCCTTTGCCCCGTACGATGCAGGGCAGTCCCTCGTGCACCGCCGAAAAGCGGGTGTACGGATGCCAGAGATGCGAGCGATCTTCATTCATGCGCAATTTTCCAATCGTTGCCTGCCCGTCGTGCGTTAGTCGACACACGCTGTTCCAGCGGGTTTTTCCCTTCAACGCGCCTGTTTGCACGAGCGGCAGGCGGGGAAGAATTTTTGATGATTTTTCCAATCATTGCCTGCCCGCCCTCCTTCAAGCAAGCCTGACTTGGCATGATACGTTTGTGGTTAATACATCATTTATCTAAGACGGCAGGCGGGGAAGAATTATTGCCGAGTTTTCCAATCGTTGGAAAACCGAATGGGAGACCCTCTATTGGGCGCTCACACTTCATGTTTCCCGTTGCTTATCCAAACCCTCCATCCTCCATCCAAACCGGTCTTGACGCAGGGGGAGCGGGGTCCTAGGGTTTAGCCGTCGATCATTTAGGAGTCTAATCATGAGTGAAGTGTTACGCGACAAACTGGGCACGTTGCAGGAACGGCTCGAAGAAATGCGAGGCTATCTTTGACGAGCCCAAATTGCGCGCTCAACTAAAAGCCCGGGAAGAGGAGGCGGGCGCCCCCGGGTTTTGGGACGATCCGAACAAGGCCCGCGCGGCGATCCACCGCACCAATGCCATTAAAGCATTGCTCGATCCGCTCGACACCATCACGCACGCCTTGGACGACGCTTCGGTGATGTTGGAGCTGATGGAAATGGAGGACGACGCGGCGCAGCACGCGACCGCGGAACGCGATGTGGCCGCACAATTGGAACGGTTCGAGGCGGATATCCGGCAACTGGAACTGAAGACGCTGCTCGGCGGGGAATTCGACGCCAACAATGCGTATGTGAGCCTGCATGCGGGCGCCGGAGGGACCGAGTCGTGTGATTGGTCAGACATGCTGTTCCGCATGTATCGGCGATACGCGGAAGCGCATGACTTCGAGTTGTCCGTCCTTGACCTGCAACCGGGCGACGAAGCGGGCATCAAGAGTGTGACCTTCCACGTCGCCGGCCTGTATGCCTACGGGTATTTGAAGGCCGAACGCGGCGTGCATCGCCTCGTGCGGATCAGTCCGTTCGATTCCAATCAGCGTCGACACACGTCGTTTGCCGCGCTCGACGTGGTCGCGGAGGTGGATGACGATGTCGAAGTCGAGATTGATGACAAGGATTTGCGTGTCGACACGTATCGGTCGAGCGGGGCGGGCGGGCAACACGTGAACACGACGGATTCGGCCGTGCGCATCACGCACATTCCCACGGGCATTATCGTGGCGTGTCAGGCGGAACGGTCGCAACACAAGAATCGCGACAAGGCGATGAAGATGTTGACCGCGAAACTGTACGAATGGGAACAGGACCAGAAGCGGAAGGAAATGGAGAAGTATTACGGCGACAAAGGCGAGATCGCCTGGGGCCGGCAGATCCGTTCGTATGTCATGCAGCCGTATACCATGGTGAAGGATCACCGCACGGAGCATCAGGTCGGTAATGTGGACGCCGTGCTGGACGGTGATCTGGATGAATTCATTGAAGCGTATCTAAAGAAAGGACGGCGCCATGAACCTGCTGGAAAAGATTCTGAAGCATAAGCGGGAGGAAATTGAGGAACTGAAGCAGACGGTGACGTTGGAATATCTCAAGTCCACGGCCTCCATTCGGAAGATGCCTCCGGATTTTGGCGACGCCCTGCGATCCGCTCCGATGGGTTTGATCGCGGAAATCAAACGCAAGTCGCCGTCGGCGGGCGATATTCGCGCCGATCTGCGGCCGAACCACCTGGCCGAGCAATACGAGAAGGCCGGAGCCCAGGCCATTTCAATTCTCATCGATACGATGTTCTTTGGCGGCGAAGAATCCGACTTTGTCATGGTGCGCGACACGGTGGACATACCGATCCTTTATAAGGAGTTTGTCTTGTACGGGTGGCAGGTGTGGCACGCGGCCGCGCTGGGGGCTTCCGCGGTATTGTTGATCGTTGCCGCACTGACGGACGAGGAGTTGAAGGAGCTGATCGAATGCGCGGATAAAGCCGGATTGACGCCTTTGGTGGAAGTGCATAACGAGGACGAAATGAAACGGGCGGCCAAGGCGGGCGCGGCCTGTATTGGAATCAACAACCGGGACCTGACCACGTTTGAGGTGTCGCTGGACACGACCTTCTCACTGGTGAAGCAGGCGCCGAAGAATGCGACGATCATCAGCGAAAGCGGCATACGCAGCGCGGCGGACGTGGCCAGGCTACGTGATGCGGGCGTGCACGGTGTCCTGGTCGGGGAACATCTTCTGCGACAGGACGACGCGGGCGCCGCCGTGAAGGAATTGATGGGCGAGATATGGGCGTCTTCATAAAGATATGCGGGGTTTGCTCGCAGGAGGATCTCAAGGGGGTTACGGAGTTGGAGCCGGACGCGGTCGGCTTCATTCTGTGGCCGGGCTCCAAACGTCATGTCAAACCCGATACGGTAGGGAAATGGACGAAGGACGCGCCCAAGGGCATCAAGAAAGTCGGCGTGTTCGTGAATCCGACTCCTGACGAAGTGAAGCAGGCGGCGGAGCAGGCCCAACTCGATGTCGTGCAATTGCATGGGGAGGAATCGCCTGATTTCTGTGCGCAGTTGTCGCTTCCTATATGGAAAGCTATCCATCTGAACCGGCCCCTGCCGGCTCCTTTATCGGATTACGATGTGGAGGCCTTTCTGCTGGATCATCATGGCGGTGTTCAGCCGGGCGGTACGGGCGTAGCCGTAGACTGGGCTGCCGCCGCGCGCTTTGTGGCCGATGTCCCGAAAAAGGTGTTGTTGGCGGGCGGCTTGAATCGCGATAATGTGGCGGAAGCCTTGGGTCATGTGCGGCCGTGGGGCGTGGATGTCAGTTCCGGCGTCGAGTCCGACGTCGGGAAAAAGGATTTGATGAAAGTGAAGGACTTTATCGTTACATGTCGCGGCGTCGAATAGTTACGGATCCCGATCCGAACGGGTATTTCGGGCCGTATGGCGGGATGTACGTGCCGGAAACGCTCATGGCGCCGCTGCTGGAATTGGCGGCGGCCTATGATCGGTTGCGGAAGGACGCCTCGTTCAAGCGCGAGTTGCGTGCGTATTTGCGCGACTATGTCGGCCGTCCCACCCCGTTGTATCTGGCCGAACGTCTGACCCGGGAAGTCGGCTGTGCCGCCGTCTATCTGAAACGTGAAGACTTGTGCCATACCGGTGCGCACAAGATCAATAACTCGTTGGGCCAAGCCTTGCTGGCGCGGCGCATGGGAAAGAAACGCGTCATTGCCGAGACCGGCGCGGGACAGCACGGGGTCGCGACGGCGACGGTGGCCGCCATGTTCGGGATGTCGTGTGTGATCTACATGGGCGAGGTCGATATGGAACGCCAGGCGCTCAACGTCTTTCGTATGCGCAGTCTCGGCGCCGAAGTCGTGCCCGTGACAGCGGGCCAAAAGACCCTCAAAGAGGCCATCAGTGAAGCCATGCGGGATTGGGTGACCAACGTACGCACGACGCATTACATTCTCGGCTCGGCGCTGGGCGCGCATCCGTATCCGCGCATGGTTCGGGACTTTCAGTCTGTAATCGGACAGGAAACGCGTCGGCAGATTCAAAAAGCGGTCGGTCGATTACCGGATGTACTGTTGGCCTGTGTCGGTGGGGGCAGCAACGCGATCGGCATGTTTCATCCCTTCATCAACGATCGCACGGTGCGGATGATCGGCGTGGAAGCAGGCGGGCTCGGCATCCGCAAGGGCGGGCATGCCGCGCGTTTTGCGGGCGGGAAAGTCGGGATCCTGCAGGGCACCAAGACATTCGTGCTGCAGGACCGGAACGGGCAGATTGAGTTGACGCATTCCGTGAGCGCGGGCCTCGATTATGCCGCCATCGGCCCGGAGCATAGTCTGCTGCGCGATCTGGGCCGCGTCGAATATGCGCACGTGAATGACCGTGAAGCGGTTTCCGCCTTTGATACCTTGGGACGCTGGGAAGGCCTATTGCCCGCGCTGGAGACGGCGCATGCGGTCGCCTATCTGATCAAGCAGGCGAAGCAATGGCGCAAGAAGGATGTCATCGTCATCAATCTTTCCGGACGCGGCGATAAGGACGTGCAACAGGTCGCCGCATGGAAGAAAGCGCGGGCGTCATGAGTCTGCGCAGCATGACGGGGTACGGGCGCGGCGTTGCCGTCGGCGAGGGCGTCACGGTGACGGTGGAGCTCAGTTCCGTGAACCGGAAGCAGTTGGACATTGCGTTGTCGTTGCCGCGCGGCCTGAACCTGCTGGAAGCCCGCATTTCGGAAGAGGTACACGGCACGATCACGCGGGGGCGCGTGACCGTCGATCTATCCATTGACTGGTCCGGTGAGGCGCGCCGCAAGGCGGTCCGCATGGACACGGAATTGGCCGCGGCCTATGTGCGTGTTCTGCGCAACGCTGCGGAGGAGCTTGGCGTGTCGAGTGATCTGGATATTCAGACGCTGGCCGCGTTGCCGGATGTCATGCATTACGCACGTCCGCAGGAGGATATCGAACGCGTCTGGCGCGTGATGAAGAAGGCGCTTGTCAAGGCATTGAAGGACCTGAACGATATGCGCGGACGGGAAGGGCGCAGTCTGCAAAAGGATTTGCAGGAGCGACTCCGATCGTTGGGGACGCAGGTCGAAGCGATTCGGAAGCGGGCGCCGCAGGTTGTGGCGCGGTATCGCCGCACGCTGATTCAACGATTGAAAGAAGCGGACCTCGAGCTCGAGCGTAACGATGAACGGTTGATGAAGGAGATTGCGCTTTTTGCCGATCGATCGGACATCAGCGAAGAGTTGACGCGGCTGGAAAGTCACCTGAAGCAGGCGCGCCGCATGACGCGCTCGAAAGAGGCGACTGGACGTTCACTTGATTTTCTGGCACAGGAGATGTTTCGGGAAATCAATACCGTCGGATCGAAGGCGAACGACACCGCGATTCTCCAGCGGGTCGTGGATTTCAAGGCCGAATTGGAACGGATCAGAGAACAGGTACAAAACGTCGAATGATAAATCTGGAACGCCAACCTCTTTTGATGGTGGTGTCGGCGCCTTCCGGCGCCGGCAAGACCACGTTATGCGACCGTTTGATCACGGAATTCGATTCCATCACGTATTCCGTATCCTGCACCACGCGCTCGCCGCGCGAGGGCGAGATTGACGGCAAGAGTTACTATTTCCTGTCCGATCAGGACTTCGAGCAACGCGTGCAGGGGGGCGAGTTCCTGGAACACGCCGTCGTGCATGGGAATCAGTACGGTACGCTCAAGGCGAGCATCCACGAGGCGCTCGCCGCGGGCCGCGACGTGTTGATGGATATTGATGTTCAGGGCGCGGAACAGATTCGCCGGTTTGTCCGCGAAGGCGCCGACAACGATTGGATACGCGACATCTACGTCGACATCTTCATTGCGCCTCCCTCGATGCATGATCTGCAGTTACGGTTATGGGGGCGCGGCAAGGATGAGCAGGACGTGATCCAGCGTCGCCTCGAACGCGCTCAGGAGGAACTGCAATGCTGGAAGGATTACCAGTACGTGATCGTGAACGATCGTCTCGACGATTCATATCATGCGTTGCGTTGCATCCTGTGTGCGGAGCGTGATCGCGTGCGTCGTTTCTCGTCATTGGACGCGCCGGACCGCTGAAATCGGCAAAAAATATTCCTTGCCTATAAAAGTAGGCAAGTCCGAATAGTTCACGATTTCTTTTCAATTACATTGACCTCCTGCGCGTCAGTTTCTATTTTTGTCAT